>NZ_FMUY01000004.1:0-246108 GCF_900101325.1 Pseudobutyrivibrio sp. AR14 | reverse complement strand
TGTGCCTTATACATGATCTTGGCGAGTGCTTTACAGGCGATATTCCAACTTTTGTAAAGACTGACTCTGATAGAGAAGTTGAAGATTCATTATTAAGTCAGTGGGTAAAAACTCTTCCTACAGAATTATCTGAAGATATGGCGGCACTTTATAAAGAAATGGATGCACAAGAAACTAAGGAAGCTAAGCTTTATAAATCACTAGATAAACTAGAAGCCTTGATTCAGCATAATGAATCGCCACTAGATACTTGGTCTGAAAATGAGTTTGAACTCAACAAGACCTACGCATTCGATACAGTAGCGTTTTCCTCTTGGCTTACAGAATTGCGAGAGGTAATTTTAGAAGACACTATGAAAAAGATAGAATCGGGGAGTTAAACAACTTCAAATCAAAAGGCGAAAGCATCAATGCTAAAAGAAAAAAAGGAGACAATGAGATGAGAGTTGCAGTAACTTATGAAAATGGTGAGATTTTTCAGCATTTTGGACATACAGAGCAGTTTAAGGTATATGATATAAAAGATGGAAAAATCGTGCATGAAGAAATTGTGGATACAAATGGCCAGGGACATGGCGCTCTGGCAGGTTTTCTTTTTGGTGGAAAAGTAGACACCCTAATTTGCGGAGGTATTGGAGGAGGAGCACAGGTTGCACTCAGTGAAGCAGGCATCAAACTCTACGGAGGTGTATCTGGTAATGCAGATGAAGCAGTAAAAGCATTGATTGAAGAAAGACTTGATTATAACCCTGATGTAAAGTGTGATCACCATGGTGAAGGCCATAATTGTAGTGATCATCACGATGAAGATCATCACTGTGGAGGCCATTGTGATCATTGATTTGTTTTTTACATTTGCAAAGATTGGGGTATTTACATTCGGCGGTGGGTACGCAATGATCTCACTTATCGAAAATGCCTGCGTGGATAATAAAAAATGGATAACTCATGATGAAATGATGAATATTATTGTGATAGCAGAATCCACGCCCGGTCCCATAGCAATCAACTGTGCAACTTATGTCGGATATAAAAAGGGGAAACTTCCCGGAGCGATTATAGCTACTCTTGGGATGATACTTCCGTCTTTTGCTATTATATATGCTGTCTCAAGATTTCTGAATGGTTTTCTTGAAATAACTTGGGTCTCAAATGCATTTCGCGGAATAAAAATCGCTGTTGGGATTCTTATTGTTGATGCTGCGATAAAAATGCTGAAGAAAATGAAGCAAAAACCTATGCAGATAAGCATAGTTATATGTTCTGTGCTTACGACGTTCCTTATAAACGTATTTGCCGTTAATATATCCTCCATGATACTTATGCTTGCAGCTGCATTTATCGGTATCCTTGTTTTCATTATAAAAAATAATATGGAAAAGAGGCGGGAAGAGAAATGATATATATTGATCTGTTAATCGGATTTCTTGAGGTCGGCCTTTTTTCTTTCGGCGGAGCTTATGCGGCAATACCTTTGATCAGGGATGTTGTCATGGCTCACGGTTGGTTGGATGATGAAATGCTCGCATACATGATTGCTATCAGCGAAAGTACTCCCGGACCGATTATGGTAAATATGGCCACATATATCGGAAGTGAAAAGGGAGGATTACTTGGTGCGATAATTGCTACCACAGCGGTTGTATTACCTGCTTTTTTTATCATTTTGCTTATAATGGCAGCAATGAAGAAATTTCTTCAAAACCGCTTAGTCAAGGCTGCTTTATCTGGGTTACAGCCATGTATTATAGGAATCATCTTGGCAACAGGTATATTTATGATTATAAAAAACTGCGGTTTTGTTTTCAGTGGCAGGCCTGATTTTCTTACGGCAGGTCTTACTGGTGTTATCGCATTGATATATTTTGGTTCGAGAAAAATCATAAAAAAAGGATTAAGCCCCATCACGCTTATTTGCTTTTCAGCATTTGTGGGAGCAATGGCTTACATGCTATAGATGGAACATTAACTTGGAAGTTAATTACAAAATTCCTGTTTGACGGACAAAAATAAATAAAACTTTACATTGACCAGTTATCTCAGAAGAGATAGCTGGTCTTTTTGTATTAAGCTTGCCATAGTTTGATAGTTTTTATAAGTTTTTCTTTTTGCTCATCATCTAGAGTTTGAATTACTGCCCACAGTGCGTTATCGATTGATGACTTTTTGTAGTCTGGCTCAATATTACCAACAAGCTCATCCAGAGTTATTCCCATAAGCTTAGAATAGTAAATAAGGAGTCTAAGGGACATGGCAGTACGTCCATTTTCAACGTTGCTGATATAACCTGGTGTTACATCAAGTTCGGTTGCCACTTGGTTTTGTGTCATTCCTAGATTTATGCGATAGTTTTTTATTTGCTCTCCGTAATTATCGTTCATCAATTCAACCTCGTTTATTAATAATATAGTTAATTATACTATTGGTATTGACTATAAAGAAGTATTTGATTAGTATATTATATATTCTAGAAGTATATAGATGATATAAGTAGAGGATAAGTGATGAGCGGAGTTAATCATTGGATTGATACCGCGAATGTAAGCGATATCGACAAGGGCGTATTGATTTTTTTGGAGATAAGAAGAATGAAAATTGTTAAAAATTGCATAAAATGCCTTAAATGTGGTGAGGTTATTGAATCAGTAACAAGACATGATTTTAAAGGCTGTTCTTGTGGAGCAGTATGTGTAGATGGAGGAAAGGATTATCTGAGACGATGCGGTTATCCAGAAGATTACGAGGATTTAAGTGTAGTAAAGAAAGATAATTCGAAGTAGAGTTTCTAGATGTAAAACGATAGAATAAAAGATAGATATAAGAGGAGCCAATGCTATGAAAACTGAAATTGTTTTATTTACAGATGGTGAAAAGAATATTGAAGTTCAAGTAAGTCCAGATAAGGAAACAGTGTGGCTTACACAGAAGCAAATGGAAGAACTGTTTGATGTAAAGCATGCAACTATAAGTGAGCATATTAATAATATTCTTTCATCTGGAGAGCTTGACGAGACTTCTGTCGGTTTTTCCGACAAAAGTTCTGGAGGTAGAAAGCCAAAGATTTATAATTTGGACATGATACTATCTGTTGGATATAGAGTTAATTCGCAAAAAGGTATTGCTTTTAGGCGATGGGCAAACAATGTCCTTAAGCAATATATCATGAAGGGCTGTGCAATCAATGAAAAGAGACTTGCAGCTTTAAAAAAGACAGTTGAGATTCAATCAAAGATTATTGCAAATACGTTGGAAATTGAAGAGGCAGAAGTTCTTCGAGCAGTTAGTCTTTATACTGATGCGCTAGTTCTTTTGGATCAGTATGACCATCAGTCGCTGAGCAAACCAAAAGGAAATAAGCCTGTTTATCGAATCACATATAAAGATTGTAGAAATATGATTAATCATATGGAAGATAGTTTTAGTTCAGATGTATTTGGCGTTGAAAAAGAGGCAGGAAAAGTAGAGGGGATTCTTGCGGCAGTGTATCAAGATGTTTTTGGCGGTGAGGTATATCCATCATTAGAAGAAAAAGCTGCAAATCTGTTGTACTTTATGATAAAGGATCATCCATTTGCTGATGGTTGTAAGAGAATAGCAGCGTCGCTTTTTTTAGAGTTCTTAGACAAAAATGATGCGTTAATACTAGATGGTCAGAAAGTCATTAGTGATGGAGCATTGGTTGCTATTACACTTATGATTGCAGAATCAAACCCAGAAGAAAAAGATATCATGACAACATTGGTTATGAATTTATTAAGTTTGTCGACCTAATTGAAGATTGAATATTAAATAGAGCAGTTATCGAAAGATAGCTGCTTTTTTTCTGTCATGTTTTATGCAAAGTAGTCTACCTAAAAAAGGTGGAGTAGGGTATGGAACGGTCACTGTGGCATAACTTGAAAGCCGGAATTCAAAACCTACGGGTATAAAATGAAAATGGCGAATATACCCGTAGGGATTTGCTTGATTTACTGGGCTAAGGATGCATTGATTGCTGGTTACTACCCATGCTGGAAGGGATGTCCACTATATATGTTGAGATAATACACAGTGAGCGGAAATTTTCGAAATTTCTACGGGTAATATGGAAAAATCGCTAAAAAACCCGTAGTTTTCCCAAACTCGTGTATAGAAAGACCCAGAGAGCATAGAATCCTGAAGGGGAATTCGATATGTTGGACCTAGGGGACGGGGTTAGTGGTCCATTAATGTATGTCCAGGATTCTAGGTGCTTATCACTGTGGAAGCCCAGACTCGTACTAGCCTATTTTTATGCAGGGTAGAGAAATAAATAGAAATGTGGTAATATACAAAAGGCTATGACCAAAAGTGTCATAAATATTGAAAAACAAAGTAAATCATTACTTTTTAGAAGGAGATAAATTACCATGAAATTGGGCATTGTCGGGCTTCCTAACGTTGGAAAGTCAACACTTTTTAATTCACTTACAAAGGCTGGCGCACTTGCTGCCAACTATCCATTTGCTACAATCGACCCTAATGTGGGCGTGGTTTCAGTTCCAGATAAGCGTCTTGATGAGCTTACTAAGATGTACAACTCTAAGAAGACAGTACCAGCTACAATCGAGTTCGTTGATATCGCTGGTCTTGTTAAGGGCGCATCAAAGGGTGAGGGACTTGGCAACCAGTTCCTTGCAAACATCCGTGAGGTAGATGCAATCGTTCACGTTGTACGTTGCTTCGAGGATGCTAATGTAGTTCACGTTGATGGCAGCATTGATTCACTTAGAGATATTGAGACTATCAACTTAGAGCTTCTTTTCTCTGATATGGAGGTTATGGAGCGTCGTTACTCTAAGACAGAGCGCTCAGCTCGTATGGATAAGACTCTTCAGAAGGAAGCAGCTATGCAGAAAAGACTTCTTGATCACATGGAAGCTGGCAACATGGCTAAGACTTTCGAGCTTAATGATGAGGACGAAGAGGGCTACTTCAAGGAGTACAATCTCCTTACTGCAAAGCCAGTTATCTACGCTGCAAATGTAGAGGACGAGGATCTTGCAGATGACGGTGCTAACAATAAAAATGTACAGGCAGTTCGCGAGTACGCTGCTAAGGAAGGCTCAGAGGTATTCGTTATCTCAGCTCAGATTGAGCAGGAGATTTCAGAGCTTGAGTCTGAGGAAGAGAAGCAGGAGTTCCTTGAGGCTATGGGACTTGAGGAGTCAGGTCTTGATAAGCTTATCACTGCTTCATACAGACTTCTTGGTCTTATTTCTTATCTTACATCTGGTGAGGATGAGACACGTGCTTGGACAATCAAGAAGGGAACAAAGGCTCCACAGGCTGCTGGTAAGATCCACACAGACTTCGAGCGTGGCTTCATCAAGGCTGAGGTTGTAAGCTACGATGACCTTATGGCAAACGGTTCTATGACAGCTGCCAAGGAAAAGGGTCTTGTTCGTATGGAAGGCAAGGAATATGTTGTAGCTGACGGTGATGTAATCACATTTAGATTCAACGTATAAAATATAGACATCCACTTATAGTTGTACTATTATTAGGATAACTAAAGACTATAGTTGAGACTCTAAAGGAGGAAATTATGAAGATTACTAACATTAAAGACACAGAAGCATTTTTTAAAGTTATTGATAGCTGCGAAGGCAAGGTTGAATTAGTTACAGGCGAGGGCGACAGATTAAATCTTAAGTCAAAGCTTTCACAGTTCGTATCACTTTCAAGTATTTTCAAGGCTGACGATACAATCATTCCTGAGCTTGAGCTTATCGCTTACGAGCCAGAGGATTCAAAGAGACTTCTCGAGTTCATGATTAGCCAGTAATAATATTTAAAGACAATGGGGTTCTTGGTGGGTTACTACTAAGGACCCTTTACTAATGTGCAAAATTTTTACGACTGAGGAGTATAGATATGCTAGACAATTTGATTTTTTGCTTGAACGCCACGGTACCTATTTTTCTTTTGATGGTGCTGGGATACTTATTTAAGGTTTTAAAGATTTTTAATGAGAGTCTTACAAAAGGTATTAATGCTTTCGTCTTTAAAATTGCACTACCGGTTCTTGTTTATAAGGAGCTTGCCACATCTGAGGTGGAGGCACTTTGGGATGGTTGTTTCATCATCTTTTGCTTTGTGGCCACAATGGCATCCATTCTCATTGGTTGGGCAGTATCTTTTATTTTCAAGGACAAGCTGGTCAGAACAGAGTTTATTCAGGGAACATACCGAAGCAGTGCAGCCCTCCTAGGAGTTGGCATTGCAACTAATCTATATGGCAGCGCAGGTATGACACCACTTATGATTATTGGCGCCGTGCCACTTTACAATGTGGCTGCTGTCATCCTTTTGACTACAGGTACAAATGAAGGGAAAATCACTCCAGCCCTTATGAAGAAGACATTTATCGGAGTACTTACAAATCCTATTATTATCGGTATTACACTGGGATTGCTTCGCTCGTTGATTCCTGCTTCAATTATACTTCCTAAGACACTTAATTATGTCAGTGACTTGGCTACACCACTAGGCCTTATGGCTCTTGGAGCTAGTTTCAAATTTGATGAGGCTATAAAAAAGGTAGCACCTACACTACTTGCTACATTTTTCAAGCTCATCGTATTCTGCGGGCTTTGGATTCCGGTTGCAATAGGAATGGGATATACCCACGACAGATTGGTAGCCATTCTTATTATGACAGGTTCACCTACAACAGTTAGTTCCTTTGTAATGGCCAAATCAATGGGATATGATGGCACGGTATCAGCTGGCACGGTCATGCTTACCACTATTTTGTCGGCATTTACTTTGACCCTATGGCTTTACATTCTTAGAACTCTTGGGTTAATATAAGATTTAATAAATCATTTAAATGCAGCTTTTATCGGCTGCATTTTAAATTGAGAGTAGTAGATATGAGGAGAGTATAAAAGTATGCGAGCATACGAAAGATTGTTGAACTATGTAAAAATATACACTACAAGTGACGAGGAGAGCACCACTGTTCCTTCTACAGCCCGTCAGTTTGACTTGGCTAAGATTCTTGTAGATGAGCTTCAGTCGCTTGGTGTGACTGATGCCAGAGTAGATGACAAATGCTATGTCTACGGCACTATTCCAGCTACAGCTGGCTACGAGGACAAAAAGTCCCTAGGTTTCATTGCCCACATGGATACTGCACCTGATTTTACAGGCGAGAATGTTAATCCTATCGTGGAGGAGAACTACGACGGTGAGGATGTGGTGCTTGGCACATCAGGTCGCGTGATTTCAGTGGCTGATTTTCCACATCTTAAGTCCCTTAAGGGCCGTACCCTCATCCACACGGATGGTACTACACTTCTTGGCGCTGATGACAAATCAGGTATTGCCGAGATTATGACATTTGTGGAGGAGCTTTTAAATAGCAATGAGCCGCACGGCAAGATTTGCATTGGCTTTACTCCAGATGAGGAGATTGGTGCTGGTGCAGATCATTTTGATGTTAAGACATTCGGTGCTGACTTCGCATATACGGTAGACGGTGGCGAGGAGAATGCAGTGGAGTACGAGAACTTCAATGCAGCAGGTGCCACTGTTAAATTTAACGGTGTCAACATTCACCCGGGTGATGCCAAGGACATCATGGTAAATGCAGCCCTAGTTGCAATGGAATTCAATGCCATGCTTCCACCTACAGAGGTGCCTAGCAAGACTAGTGGATATGAGGGATTCTTCCATTTGACAGATATGTCAGGTGAGGTTTCTACTGCTAAGCTTTCATATATTATTCGTGACCATGACGAGAAAAAGTTTGCAGATAAAAAGAAGGTGATGGAGCACGCAGCCAACATCATCAATCAGAAATATGGCGAGGGCACTTGCGTACTTGAGATAAAGGACCAGTACCAGAATATGCTTGAGAAAATCAAGCCACACATGTTCCTTATCGATTATGCATTTAAGGCACTTGAGGATGCTGGGGAGAATCCAAAGGCAGTTGCAATCCGAGGCGGCACAGATGGTGCCAGACTTTCATTTATGGGACTTCCTTGTCCAAACCTTGGCACAGGCGGCTACAACTTCCACGGCCCAATGGAACACATTACCGCGGAGGGCATGGACACTGTAGTTAAGGTGCTTCACGGCATCGCCCGCCAATTCGCCGAATAACGTGGCAAAATTATATGACACATATTCAGCCAATAGATTTAATGATAAAGCTGTAGATAACAAGCTATTAGAATTGTGGAGATGACATGTAGTCATCGGAACAATTACTAATGCTTGTTAGCGTAAGAGCTTTATCTTATATAATAAGGATAATTAATAGGGGTAATATAATGTCTTCAGAGAAGAGAAAAGAGATATTAATAGATGTTATCATGGATGCTCTGTCAGGCTTGTGCATAGGTATTGCTCTTTATAATTTTGCTGCCGATGCAAAATTTCCACTGACAGGTTTTACCGGTATCGCCATGATTTTTTACCAGTATTTCAGATGGAATATTGGTATGCTTACTTTGGTTATGAACATACCGCTGATATTTATTTGCTACAAGGTGCTTGGTAAAAAGTTTTTGCTTAAGAGCCTTAAGACTATGGCCATTGGCACTGTGTTCATGGATTTTGTGGCGCCTTACATTCCAAAGGCAAATATAGCCAATCCGCTTTTGAATGCCATGATAGTCGGTGTGTTTACAGGCTTGGGCTACGCCCTTGTTTACATGCGCAATTCATCTACTGGTGGCGCAGATTTCATCATGATGCTTATCAAGGCCAAGCATCCACATATGACACTTGGAAGAATCTTTTTCATCGTGGATGTGGTGATTATTGTGATTGATACCATCGCTTACGCTCATTCATTTGAGGCTCTCTGCTATGGTTTTGTCATCAGCTACATCGGTTCAATCGTAGTTGATAAGGTAATGATTTCTGCCGACTCTGGTATGATGTGTATGATTGTCACCAACAAGGCCGAGGCAATCGCCGATGCCATCGACAAGGCGGTGGAGAGAGGTACCACCATTTTTACTGCAAAGGGCGGTTACAAGGGCGACGAGAGACAGGTGCTTATGTGTGCTTGCTCAGACAAGCAGATGTACCAGGTAAATCGTGTTGCAAAAAAGATAGATGTTGACGCATTTATTGTTATAATGGAATCAAAGGCAGTGTATGGCGAGGGGTTCAAACGATTTAAAGGATAGAAAGATATAGACGAGGTTATTTTATGTCAGAGAAGATATGCGTTCTTGGTGTTGCAGGTGGATCTGCTTCAGGCAAGACTACAATCATCAACAAATTACAGGATTATTTTGGAGAGGACATTGCGGTAATCAGCCACGATGCTTACTACAAGGCTCATCCAGATATGACTCTTGAGGAGCGAAGCCATTTGAACTACGACCATCCAGATTCATTTGAGTCTGACAGAATGGCAGAGGATGTTAGAAAGCTCATTAAGGGCTACGCAATTGATATGCCAGTTTACGATTATGTGGTTCACAATCGTTCAGAGGAGACAGTTCGCATCGAGCCTAAGACTGTGATTGTCATGGAGGGCATTCTTATTCTTGAGAACAAGGAGCTCCGTGATCTTATGGATATTAAAATATTCGTAGATACGGATGCAGATGAGAGACTTATGCGTCGAATCAAGCGAGACATGATTGAAAGAGGACGTAGCATCGAGTCAATCATTGACCAGTATTCACAGACTGTTAAGCCTATGCATGAGGAGTTTGTTGAGCCATCGAAAAAATACGCTGACATTATCATTCCTCGCGGTGGAGAGAATGCGGCAGGTCTCGACATGCTCATCACATATATGACTAAGAAATTGCATGCAGAACTATAATAGAATATGATAATTTATAAGAGGCACCTGATGTGCCTCTTAATTTAAAAATAACTGGAGAGATTATGGCATCAATTAAAAAGATTAAATTACATATTGTTTTGTTCTGGGCGGCGGTGCTTGCTGCTGGCATTTGGACTCTAGATTATTCCACCGGGTCCATTAATAGTGTT
This sequence comes from Pseudobutyrivibrio sp. AR14, assembly GCF_900101325.1. Taxonomy (NCBI): domain Bacteria; kingdom Bacillati; phylum Bacillota; class Clostridia; order Lachnospirales; family Lachnospiraceae; genus Pseudobutyrivibrio; species Pseudobutyrivibrio sp. AR14. The sequence continues at coordinate 236,115 of NZ_FMUY01000004.1, read as the reverse complement.
GTGGTAGCGATAGCTGCAGTTGGCTTCATAGTTTCAATAGTTAAGTCATATAAAAATGATGGATTCATTGGAGACAGTTTTGCTTTAAAGACCACTGTAGGACGAGTTCCTGTTTATGATTACATACGATTTGTGGCAGTTGTTTTGGTAATCGTTGTCCATGTCATCGGCGTGGATTTGGACATAGCTGTGGACATGGCAGGCACACCAATTTTTGCTGGACTGGATTTTGCCAGATGGTGGGCACTGAATTGCAACGTGCTATTTGTAATGCTTTCGGGAGCGCTTTTGCTTCCATATAAGCAGGAGCCAGTCTTATCGTTTTATGGTAAGAGACTTACAAAAATCGTGATACCACTAGTTGTCTATTACATGTGGTACTACACATTTTTCGGTCAGAGAACAGAGGGCACCCTGGATTCTCCACTTGAGATAGTCCTTGGGATTCTCACTGCAGACATTAAGAGTGTTGGAGCATATCACTTCTGGCTTTTATATGTGATTATCGCCATCTATATTGTGGTTCCATTTTTGCGAATGATGCTAAGAGATTTATCATACCAGCACCTTACAGGGCTTGTGGCAGTTACTGTTATCATTTTAACTTACGCAACATACTTGCCGCTGAAGACTGGCTTTGATGTCAGCTATCTTGGCTGGTGTGGTGTTGCAATAGCAGGCTACTGGTGCTCAAAAGATGACAGTAGAAAATACGACAACTGGCTTATAATACTTGGCGTTATTTCAAGTGTTGCCATGTGGCTAGTGTTTAAATATGACTTGTATTACAGCAACACACTTTGGAATTTATCACCATACAGAGTGGTAGTAGGACTTGGACTATTTGCCATTTTCTTTAAGTTTAAAAACGGCTTAAGAGATTTTTGTGTCGTTCGACTTGTTAGTAAATACGGATTTTCAATAATGCTGATTCACTACTGGATTATTGGAAATGTTTTAAGAAAAATCTGCGGCATCGGCTCAGTGATGTACAAGGGATTTGGAGCTGTTATTTCAGTTGTTGTTACTTTGGTGCTTTCATTTATAGCAGCATATTTAATCGACAATCTGATTGTCTCAGTTTTTTCATCTTTGATTGATAGAATAAAAAAGATAAAATAATACAAAGGGAGTATTTATTTTAGAAAGGGTAATTTAAAATGCATGAATTAGGTATTGTATTTCACGTGGCAAAGCAGGTAGAGGCTGTGGCTGCTGAGAACAAGGCAAAGCACATCGACGAGGTAGTGCTTTCAATAGGAGAGGTTTCAACAGTTATTCCAGATTATCTCATTGACTGTTGGGGATGGAATGCGAAAAAATATCCTCTTTTAGATGGAAGCAAGCTTACTTGCGAGACTATCAAGGCGGTGACATTTTGCGAGGATTGCAAGCAGGAGTATGAGACTGTTGCCCACGGCAAGACATGTCCACATTGCGGCAGTGAAAACACATATCTCGTTACTGGAAATGAAGTAATACTCAAGGAAGTTATTGCGGATTAATTGACTTACTAGTTTAGGAGAATAATAAATGAATCAATCAAAAAGTAATTCCATACAAGGATTGCGATTTTGGGCGATAGGATTAATTGTAGCTTCCCACTGCGGATTTTTATCACAGGGAGGCCTGGGCAATTGCATATTCTTTGCAATGAGCGGATTTTTTGCATGCCAGCCATTTGCAGATGATGATTATGAATATGGATATTTTAGCCCTGCTAATTTCATAAAATATTATATTAAGCGTATCCTTAGAATCATGCCTGTGGCCTGGCTTGTGATGGCATTTGCAGCATGGGGGCTTAGGTATCTTGATTTCAGGGATTTTACCACAGAAAATAGCTTGCTTTTAAACATGCTTTTCCTTAACAGCAAGGGACACCTGTGGTTCTTGCAGCAGGAAGTATTCTTTTACATCTTGGCCCCATTTATGATTCTTATCATAGGGCTTGTGAAAAAGATTCTTTCAGTTGTTATTAAAAAGGGCGCGCTGAATCTTGTGATTTTCATACTGCTTACAGTATGTGTTTTCCTTTCCTACAAGTATGTGCCAATGACTGGGATTTTGCTTAAGGGCAACGGAGCTGCTACAGTTCCGATGCTTTGGCTTTTCCTTATTGGTATGTCATTTGCCTACTTGTACAAGGTGTTGAGATCCGATATTAGAGCATCAAAGAGCATTGCATCTCTTTTTTCAGTGGTAGGTTCCATGTTTGTAGTTACATGCCTTATTCTTACTATTGTCACATCGGAGGAGATTCTCTCTGGAATAGATGCTAAATACGCAGGCTTTTATGTTGGATGGGAGCATCAGATAATATGTGCATACCTGGCAGCTGCTGTGATGGTGACACTGGCACTTCTTCCTAAGAGCAGCATGGTTAACAGATTCCTTGGCAACAGCGCATTTACAGCACTTGGCAATGCATCCTTTAGCTTGTATTTGATTCATTTCTTCTTGATTGGATATTTTGCAGAGCTTTCTGTATACAGCAGATTATTGGTAGTGGGAGTGCTGAGTATTGCAATGGCACTTATGCTTTACAATTATGTGGAGAAGCCTATTATGGCGGCTTCCAAGAAATGGTTTAGAAAATAATATATTTTTACAGGAAAAGAACCTCGGGTGGCTGAAGCCCGAGGTTCTTTACGGTTTTGCATATCCCCGGAATGAATATGCAAAGTAGGGAGAAAATATATGAATGGTCCGAATGACCTTGTAACAAACTAATTAAAAGAAACAACAAAGATTGCATAACAGATTGAGGAAAGCCATGCTGATGCACCAACGTGCAAATCCGGCATATGGTCTGGCGTAACCGTAGCTTGTGCCTCTGGTTTCGTACCAGCTCCGACTCCAATCTATACTCTGTTGAAACTGTCTATATCTAAAGTTGCCAGGCTCTAAGGCGATGGCACGTCTAATAAACTCTCTAGCATCATTGAGATTGCCCATTCCCTGGGAAGCTACTGATGCGAAGAAATACCATTGGCCATTGCGCTGCTCATCTGGGATAGATGAAAGTACATTAAGCGCAGCGGCAAACTGTCTTGCGTTAATATAATTGGCTGCAGCCTGCATCTCCACAGATGCCTGTGAGTAGCTATAGCTGTAACTGTTGTAGCTGCTGCCTGAGTAGCCATAGGAGCTACCTCCGAAAGAGGAACCACCATTTTGGCGCTCGTCCATTATCTGATTGTAAGCTGCTTGTATTTCTTTAAATTTTTCCTCAGCCTGAGCCCTGTTTGGATTGTTAACATTGGCATCAGGATGGTACTTTCGACTGAGGGTGCGGTAGGCCTTTTTGATTTCCTCTTCTGAGGCACTCTGGCTTACTCCTAAAACCCTATAAGGATCAATCATTACTATCTGTTCTCCTTAGGAGTATTATCTTTTTTCTTTTCCTTAAGTTGCAGGTATTCGTATCTAGTCCAAACACCTGAATAGATAATATTTCTGAGAATCTCAGCATTCTCAACAATAGGAAGTCGCTCAAATGACTTGGCACATTCTGCCATGAGGGAGGTGAGGTTAATCCTAACAAAGGTCTCAAACTCCTTAGGTGATTCCTTTTTCAAAGGTAGAAGCGGATTGTAGCTTCCAGTTTTCTCATCCTTTTTCAAGTCATCATAAGCATCAATTATATATATGAACTTGCCCATGTAGTACCCCATACAATGTAGGGTCTTGGACCAGGTATCATCTTGCCAGTTAAATAATTCACCAAGCATTTCTCCGGTGTAGCTTGAGACTACATCGATGTTGGTCTCTTTTTTGGCCTCGGCCACGTAAAGCTTTGCAATATAGCTTTCGATTGCAGCAGTCTGCCTCGGGTAGTTAACTTTTATTCTGTCGTAATCCTTTTTTAGAAGATTAGCAGCCATACCTGAGATTTTGGAATGGTCATCCTTGAAGTTGTCCAACAAACTGTGATAGGAGAGGATGATGTCCATATCTGCTGCGTATTCAATTGCCTTGCTTGTATATCCATGTTTTGTCTTAAGTGGATGAATCAAGCAATGAAAATCATTGCAATCAAGCTCTGGCTCATAAAGGCTCTGTAGCAAAATACTTAAAAAGCAAAGGTCATAGTTTAATAGCATCTGCCCTTTGAAACTGGCCTTTTTGCCAAGTTGACGGCAGAGTCCACAATAGAAACTTTGGTAAGTTTTTCTGTCCTCATCGGAAAGTTGTCTTAAATCTGCATTAATATATCCAAACAACTCTTTTACCTTATACTTTCTTAATAAACTGTGTACGGCATTTGCTGCATGTTACTTGTATTTTACCGCGTCCTCTTGGAGCACGGAGTTTTTGCTTGCAATTAGGGCATTTAAAAATTGCATACATCTTTCGCTGTGAAGCGTTGTATTTTGCCCTCTCGATTTTATTTCTTATGTCGCGTGGGTTGAACTTGTATCTTATTTTAGCTGTCTTGGTTAAAAACCATTGGTTCTCACTGTATCGCTTCTGATAGTTTTTGGAGAACATTCGCCAAATACTATACGCAAGGCATGCCACTGCAATTAGATAAACGATATTAGAATGTGTGATCATGGTGAGAATCATAAATATCAATGATAGAAAAGTAATAAATCTACCAAGTGAATCTACACCAGTACGACCTGCGAAAAACTGAGCCATCCTATATCTGAAATTGTTCATGGCGTTCCTCCTTGCCGAAGTTCATAGTTGCAGATTAAACTTTGTAAAAGTGAGAGTCAACAGTTTCGGGGGATATTTAATAAACGTTTAAGAAATGATTAATAATACTTGATAAAATATAAGAGTTAGGTTAAACTAACTGTAGTTTAATAAGTTGCACTGAAGTAAGAAATATGATAACATTCATTACATAATGAGTTGTGTGCAATTAATATTTTGAGGAATATTCTATAGAGGGATTTCTTTATTATGTAACCTGTTGTTTAGGAGGAAGAGATTGTGAGAACTTATGTAAATGAGTCAGCAGAGAATTATCTAGAGACCATTCTTCTACTTAGTAAGAAGCTTCCAGTTGTTCGTTCTGTTGATATTGCTAATGAACTTAATTTTAAAAAATCATCAGTTAGTATTGCTATGAAGAATCTTCGTGAGAAGAATCACATTACAGTTACTGATGCTGGATATATTTACTTAACAGACGCAGGCAAGGAAATCGCTGAGATGATTTATGAGAGACATGAGCTCATTACAGAGATTTTGGTTAAGCTTGGAGTTGATGAGGAGATTGCAGCAGAGGACGCTTGCAGAATAGAGCATGTCATCAGCAAGGAGAGCTTCAAGGCTGTTAGAGATTATGCCAAGGACAAGATTCTTAAATAGATTGATTATCCCAGCCCAGTTTTAAGGGCTGGATTTTTATAATATGAAGGTGAAGTTATGGATATTGCAGAAAACAGTGTAGAACAAAGAGATTTAATAGTGCAGCAGCTTAGAGAGGCAGGTTGTCGTATCACTAAGCAGCGTCTTGTTGTTCTTGATATTATTTTAAATGGGGACCCATCCTGCGTTAAGGAAATCTACCGCGAGGCCATCAAGGTAGATAAAAATATAGGTAGCGCCACTGTTTATCGTATGGTAAACACTCTGGAGGAGATTGGGGTGTTGAACCGCAAGAATATGTATCAGGTAGACTGCTCTGTTTGCGAGCAGCACTGCATTGATGAGGACTGTGATACCGATTGTCCTGGCGGAGCATGCACTGCCTGCGAGACCAATGTGGTGGTGACCCTCGATGATGATACTAAGCTGGTCCTTGACAGAACTCAGGTTAAGGAATTGCTTGAGGCAGGCTTACACGCCACTGGCCGGGTTAAGGATTCCAAGAAAATTGCCAGGTTGGCGATGTAGGGCAATTAATATTACGAAGATGTTGAAAGACTCGGTTGGATGTAGATTAAGCAAGAATAGATAAATAAGCTAGTAGCTGACAAGCTCTGAGTGTTGCTTTAGAGTTACATGTTAGTAACTCGAAGTAACATCTCAGGCTTGTAAGCGTAACTAGCGTAAATTTTATATATATTGAATAAATACGTTATCTGATGTATTATTAAAGGGCTGTTTAGCGTTAGCTAGGCGGCCTTATGTTGTTATTAGAAAAGAGGAGAGAAACATGACTCAGTCACGTACACACAACTGTAATGAGCTTCGCCTTTCAGATGCTGGCAAGCAGGTTACATTAGTTGGTTGGTTCGAAAACATTAGAAAGGTGTCTAAGAATCTCGGTTTCGTTATTCTTCGTGATTTTTACGGCACTACACAGATAGTTATTGAAACAGAAGAGATGATGGCTGTTATCGATTCTGTAAATAAGGAGTCTACAATCTCTGTTACTGGTGAGGTTCGTGAGCGTTCATCTAAGAACTCTGAGCTTCCTACAGGTGAGATTGAGGTTGTTCCTACATCAATTGAGATTCTTGGAAAGTGTACTCACAATGAGCTTCCATTCGAGATTAATCGTTCAAAGGAAGCTGACGAGAATACACGTCTTAAATATCGTTATCTTGATCTTCGTAATCCAGACGTTAAGAGCAAGATTATCCTTCGTAGCAAGATCGTGGCAGAGCTTCGCAGCGCCATGATTGCTCACGATTTCATGGAGATTACTACTCCAATCCTTACATGCTCATCACCTGAGGGAGCACGTGATTACCTTGTTCCAGCACGTAATCACCCTGGCAAGTTCTATGCACTTCCACAGGCACCACAGCAGTTCAAGCAGATTCTCATGGCATCTGGTTTTGATAGATATTTCCAGATTGCACCATGTTTCAGAGATGAGGATGCCAGAGCTGATCGTTCTCCAGGAGAGTTCTACCAGCTTGATATGGAGATGGCATTTGCATCACAGGAAGATGTCTTCGCAGTAGTAGAGGATGTGCTTCCACCTATTTTTGCTAAGTACGGCGTATACAAGAGTGCTTCTACAGCACCATTTGTACGTATTCCATACCTTGAGGCAATGGACAAGTACGGTTCAGACAAGCCAGATCTTCGTATCGATTTAGTTCTTCAGGATGCTACAGATGTTATGGCTGACTGTGGATTCGGTCCATTCGAGGGCAATGTTGTTAAGGCTATCGTTGTTGATAATCTTACAGCTACACGTAAGCAGATTGATGCTATGATCGCTGAGGTAGAGGTTGCTACAGCTCAGAAGACATACTGGTTCAAGCTTGATGAGAACGGCGAGATCGTTGGTGGTATCGCAAAGTTCCTTCAGGAGAGAAAGCAGGCAGTCATCGATGCACTTGGCCTTAAGCCTGGTGATTTCGTTGGTCTTGCAGCAGGTCCACTTCTTGTTGCTCAAAAGACAGCTGGTGTATTCAGAAAGCTTCTTGGCGCTGCAGCTGAGGGCCACATGAGAAAGGATACATACGAGTTCTGCTGGATCGTTGATTTCCCAATGTACGAAATCGGCGAGGAGTCAGGAGAGCTTGAGTTCTGCCACAACCCATTCTCAATGCCACAGGGCGGTATGGATGCTCTCAAGAATCAAAAGCCACTTGATATCTTAGCTTACCAGTACGACTTAGTATGTAATGGTGTTGAGCTTTCATCAGGTGCTATCAGAAATCATGATCCAGAGATTATGATTGAGGCATTCAAGCTTGTTGGTCTTGGCGAGGATGATGTTAAGGCTAAGTTCCCAGCTATGTACAATGCATTTACTTATGGTGCACCACCACACGGCGGTATCGCTCCTGGTGTTGACCGTATGATTATGCTTATCGCTGGTGAGGAATCAATCCGTGAGATTATTCCATTCCCAATGAATAAGAACGCACAGGATATTATGATGGATGCTCCTGCAACTGTAGATCAGAAGCAGCTTGACGATGTACACATCGCAATCGTAATGCCTAAAGAAGATTAATTACATTTTAATTATGAATTCATAGCCACTATGTTACACTCTCAAGCCTTGGATGTTGCACCGCTAGACTAAAATGTCTAGCTAAGCAACACCAAGAGCTTGATAGCTACATAGTGGCTATTATATTATAGAGGTGTATTAATTTTCTTTAGGCGGCGCTTTTTCCTTGGGCAGCCTTGATTAATCGTCAAAAGGAGACGGAGGATATAATGAAAAAATTTAGAGACAGACCATGGTATTCACTTGCGGTTTCCATTTGTATAGGTGTTATTTTGTTTGTAGTGCTTATTCGAATTGGAAACATTTTTGATGGCATAGCAACATTTATAGGATTCTTTTCCACTGTATTTCTAGGGGCGGTTATTGCTTACATAATCAATCCTCTTGGCAAGTTATATAGGGACAAATTGTTTGGTAAACTAAAAAAAGAGGGCGTAAAGACAGCCCTTGGCAATATGCTTGCATTTGTGACAGTAATCATTTTCCTAGTCATTTTTGGACTTACTGTTGTGCCACAGATGATTGAGAGCATCAAGCTTTTTGCCAGCAATTTAGATGGCTATGCAGCAGGACTGCAAAAGACCCTTGTGGCATTTGGTGTTTCAAGCAATATTATTGATTTAAATGAGTTTGTTACCTCATCATCAGATTTGATTAATACAGTCACCAAATTGCTATCAGATAACATTTCAACAGTGCTGTCAGCTACAGCTAGTTTAGGTAAGACTCTTGGTACTATTTTCATTGCATTTTTGCTTTCTATGTACTTTCTTGCAGAGAAGGACAGACTTGTAAAAGGCGGCAAAAGATTTCTCAAGGCGCTTTGCAAGGACAAATATGATGATGTAAAATATGTAATTAAAAAGAGCGATTACATATTGAGCAGATATATCGTTTTCAATATTTTAGATGCTATTGTAGTAGGTATCGTAAATGCGATATTCATGGCGATTGTGGGACTTCCATACATAGGACTTGTGTCTATGGTGGTTGCGGTTATGAATCTTATCCCTACATTTGGCCCTATTATTGGCGGAGCCATTGGTGCATTTTTACTTTTACTTGTTAAGCCATGGTATGCTGTAGTATTTATCATTTTCACCCTCATTTTACAGATGGTGGATGGATACATTTTAAAGCCAAAGCTTGTAGGCGATTCTGTTGGAGTCTCTGGACTTTGGGTGCTTATTGGCGTAATTGTAGGCGGCAAGATGTTTGGCATAGTTGGTATTTTGCTTTGCATTCCAGCTGTTGCTATTTTAGATATGTTGTACTCAGATTTTCTGCTTCCTTGGTTGGAAAAGGGCGGCACATCTGAGGACAGTGCTGATGGGAACAATTAATTATATATAAAGGGAGGTTTTATCATGGATGTAAAGGACATTATCGCAAAGGTTTCAGGCAACAAGGATTTGGTTGAGCAGATTAAGAAAGCTGACCCAAAGCAGGTGAAGGGCCTTTTAGACAAAGCTGGACTTAAGGTTGATGAGTCTGACGCCAAGGCAGTTAAGGCTGCATTATCTGATGGCAAATTAGATTTAAACGATATCAAGAATATCGCTGGAGGATTATTTAAGTAGGATAAAGGAGGGGACCATGGCATCAAAAGTATATTTTATCAAGGATGTTACAGCTGAGGCTGTAGTTAAAATGTACGACATGCTGGGAATCAAATTGCCTGGAAAGGTAGCTGTAAAAGTTCACTCAGGCGAGGCTGGCAATCAAAACTATCTGAAGCCGGCTTTCTGGAAGCCTATGGTAGAGCATGTTAATGGCACTATCGTAGAGTGCAACACAGCCTATGAGGGAGAGAGAAATTACACCGACAAGCATATCAAATTATTGAAAAAGCATGGTTGGAATGATTATTTTGATGTGGACCTTATGGATGCTGAGGGACCTGATATTGAGATACCCGTTAAAAATGGTACCCATCTTAAGACGGATATCATGGGTAAGAATTTCCTTAACTATGATTCTATGCTAGTGCTTTCTCATTTTAAGGGTCATCCTATGGGTGGCTACGGCGGAGCACTTAAGCAGCTTTCAATCGGTTGCGCCTCATGTGCCGGCAAGGTCAAAATCCACTCAGCTGGCAAATACGACAAGGCCAGTGAGCAGGATGTAGTGTGGACAGATTTGCCAGAGCAGAATGCATTTCTTGAGAGCATGGCTGAGGCAGCATCGGCTGTAGTTGACCATTTTGGTAAAAACATTGCATTTATAAATGTAATGGCCAACATGTCTGTAGACTGCGATTGTTGTGCAGTTGCTGAGGACCCATGTCTCAAGGACATCGGTATTTTAGCCAGCTTAGATCCAGTTGCTATCGACAGAGCATGTCTTGATTTAGTCTATGCTTCAAAGGATGTGGGTCGTGATCATTTCCTTGAGCGTGTCACATCAAGAAACGGTGAGCACACCGTAGACACAGCAGCAAAGCTGGGGGTAGGTAGCCTCCAGTACGAATTGATTGAGCTGTAGGATTTATAGAAGGAGCAGTTTTTTAGATGTCTTATTTAATCAAAGATACCACGAAAGAAGAGCGAGAGAGAATCGTCAAGGAATCTCTGGGCAATATCGAGGCCAACTGCGATGGTTGCATGGCAGGCCTTGCAGAGATGTACGAGGACTACATCGACGGCAAAAAGGAGCTTCGCGACATTAACATGGAATTCAACGCCAGATACGTAAAGGGCGAGGACATGGAAGGCCGCGGCACCAGCTGCGTCATGTAGGCAGTAGTTTCTATAGTGGTTAAAAAAGTGAAGGGATAGCCCTTCACTTTTTTGTTAGCAGGATTTTTTGTTCCGGATTTTGATACTACTGTAATAAAGAAAGTACTGATTGAGTATCTGTATTTGCCTGGGCAAGCATTGATTGTCCTGCCTGCTGTAAAATATTATTTTTCGAAAAGTCCACCATTGTGGCTGCCATGTCTGTATCTCTGATGCGTGATTCTGCAGCTGTTGTGTTTTCAACGATGTTGTCTACATTTTTTACAGAATGCTCTAGTCTATTTTGTATGGCGCCAAAGTAACTTCTCATTTCAGAGACTCGCATAATTGCGGAGCCCACTATATCGATGGAAGCTGTAGCAGTATCTTCTGTTGTAATATCAAGTTTCTCTACGCCCAGGGCTTTTGCAGTAGCGTTTACACCCTGAACAGTGATGCCTTCATTGGCTTCGTTAGTTGACTGGAGAAATAACCTGTCATTGCCCACTCCATCTATATGGCCAAATGTAATAGTTTTTTCCTCGTCAGGTTTGTATTTCAGGAATTCTAAATCAAATTTTTCTTCAACAGCATTGAAGGTGTATTTGGTGTATTTATTACCATCTGTCCATGGGGCTGAATTCTGGTATCCGTCAATATAATGTGGATGAAGGTGGCCTTTGGATGTTAAAAACAATTTGACTAATTCACTATCTGAATTTTCATCGCGCAGATAATTACCAAAGTATAAATAGTCTTCATCATTTGTATGAAGATTTTTTGCTACTGGTGTATAAAAATTAATTGAAGCTACATCATTAATATTTAAGCTAGGATAGGCATCGTGCAAGATGCTAGAAACTGAACCACTTGTTCCCTGAATCAATCGGCCCCAGCCAGTATCAACAACAGTACCATCCTTGAAAGTGTAGGTTCCAGAAAAATATACTCGCTCAGGAAATATACTACCTGTACCTATGTTGTAATATTTATCATATATGGCATCTTTTATAGTTACATCGTTTGTACCGTAATTTACGCCGTTTATAGTAATTTCTCCACCAAAGTCATTTATAAGCTGAAAATCACAAAGACCTACTTGGGCAGGGACCTTTTGTATAGCGGTACTGCCTATTTCTTTTATGTAAGTATCTGCATTCAGAGGAAAAATCTTGTTGTTAAATGATGTGGTTTTTGCGATTCTATCTATCTCGTCTCTCAACTGATTGATTTCGTACTGAATATCCATTCTGTCGGAATCGGTATTTGTTCCATTTGCAGCTTGAACGCATAGCTCATTCATTCTCTGGAGCATATCATGAGTTTCGGTTAAAGCGCCATCAGCAATTTGTACTAGGGAAATACCATCTTCGATATTTGTAGATGCTCTACCGAGACCATTGATTTGTTTGCGCATTTTTTCGGAAATGGATAGACCTGCGGCATCATCAGCAGAGCGGTTAATTCTATAACCACTTGAGAGCTCTTCTTGAGTCTTGACTATTGAAGAATTTGTGATGTTTAACATGCGGCTTGCGTTGCTAGCCGAGATATTATGCTGAACTACCATAACTATTCCTCAGAATCCATTTACCCAACAAAAAATGAACCATCCATAGTTCAGTAGTCACCATCCTTGATACTATAGTTATCGGCTGTTGGAGATTGGATATTAGAGGTGGCAGGAAAAAGCTATTGAGTTGTGGGATTTTGGAGTTGGTTACTGCCTGTGGGGGATATTTGGATTTAGGCAGTAGCGATTTTGGAGTTGGTTACTGCCTAGATTGAGAAATTGTGTTTAGGCAGTAGTGATTTTGGAGTTGGTTACTGTCTGGATTGGAAAATGGAAATTAGGCAGTAGTGATTTTGGAAAAAGGTTACTGCCTGTATGGGAAAATTGAATCTAGGCAGTAATGATTTGAAAAAAGGCTACTGCCTATATGGGAAAATGGAAATTAAGCAGTAGTGATTTGGAATTTTGCTACTGCCTATATGTGAAAATGGCAATTAGGCAGTAGTGATTTGGAATTTTGCTACTGCCTGTATGGGAAAATGGAAATTAGGCAGTAATGATTTGAAAAAAGCGTACTGCCTAAAATGGAAAAGAGATAATAGGCAGTAGGATGTAGTGTTGATTGCTGGGAGATTGAAGGGGGAAGTGGTAAAATGGAGAGGTGAATTAGGAAAGAGTTAGGCATAATTTGTAGGTGGAGGGAAATGATGGATAAAAAGCTTTTGACCACAGCGCTAACTAGAGTGTTAGCAGGAATAGTGATAATGGCAGCACTGATATTTATACCGGCAGGGACCTGGGCCTATTGGCAGGGATGGTTGCTTCTTGGGATATTATTTGTTCCGATGATTGTAGCAGGATTTGTACTTATGTACAAAGCTCCAGAGCTTCTTAAGAAGAGGCTTAATATGAAAGAGGAGCAGAAGGAGCAAAAGCTGGTGGTGGCCCTCAGTGGGACTATGTTCATGGCAGCTTTTATCCTGGCAGGATTGAATTTCAGATTTAATTGGATGGTATTTTCAGATTGGATTTGTATTGCAGCAGCGATTATATTTTTAATCGCTTATGCACTCTATGGAGAAGTCCTTCGAGAGAATGAATATCTATCGAGAACCATTGAAATACAGGGGAATCAGAGGGTAGTTGATACAGGACTCTACGGGGCAGTTAGACACCCTATGTACATGGTGACGCTAGTTATGTTTCTGGCCATGCCAGTAGTTTTAGGCTCTATAATTTCGCTAGTCATAACGCTACTATACATTCCAATAATAGTCTTAAGAATCAAGAATGAAGAGAAAGTTCTAGCAGAAGGCCTGCCTGGCTATAGAGAATACATGAGAAAGGTGCGAAGCAGGCTGATTCCACATGTGTGGTGAAACTAAATATTCTTCTTACATACATCCTCAAGGCAGCACTGGTCGCAGTGAGGTGTAGTGCGGGCGGTGCAGACAGCACGGCCATGGTCTACTAGTCTGTGGCAGAGTTCGTTGCCTTCTTCTGCAGGGACGATTTTTCTAAGAGCCATCTCTACTTTGGTTGGCTCTTTTATATTGTCTACAAGTCCGATGCGGTTGGATAGACGGATGGCGTGTGTGTCAGTGACGATGGCAGGCTTTCCGAAGACATCACCAAGGATGAGATTGGCTGATTTGCGCCCTACGCCTGGTAAGGCCAGAAGTTCTTCCATGGTGTCAGGGACCTGGTTTTTGTATACGTCTCGGAGCATTCTCATGCAAGCAACGATGTCCTTGGCTTTTGATTTGCCAAGGCCGCAAGGGCGAACGATAGCCTCAACATCGCTTACCTCTGCATCCGCAAGGGCATCTATGGTTGGAAACTTTTCATATAAGGAAGGGACAATCTGGTTGACACGCTCGTCTGTGCACTGAGCAGCAAGACGTACCGATACCAGTAGCTTCCATGCCTGGTCGTAATCCAGAGTGCAGTCGCTGTATGGATATTCCTTTTTTAATCGATCTATTACTATTAAAGCCAGTTCTTTTTTTCGCATTTTATCACCTGTGATTTAAAAGATTTTCTTCATTTATTAAGAAATAGGATAGAGGGTTTTAATGGTTTTTGCAATATGCTAATTAACTGATAATTCAAGGAAAAAACTTGCAAAGCATCTGTATAAACAGGGTGTTCAACAAGAAAAGAGTTTGCTATAATAGTTAGTGAATTTTTTAACAAGGAGCAAAAAATGGATAACTTATTTAACTCACCAGCAGAGGTGATTGAAGGAAATATTTGTGGCGGAGAGAAAAAAGTTAATTTGCCACTTTCTAAGATGATTTTACTTGGCATTATGGCTGGAGCATTTATTGCTCTTGGTGGAGCGACTAGTTCTACAGCAGCTCATGCTATTACAAATGTTGGCGTTTCTCGTTTCGTAGCAGGCGCTATTTTCCCAGTTGGTCTTATGCTTATTACATTTATTGGAGGCGAGCTTTTTACAGGTAACTGCCTTACTTCAATGGGTGCTATGGACCACAGATTTTCATGGGGCAAGGTAGCAAGAGACCTTGCTATTATCTGGGTTTCTAATTTAATCGGTGCACTTATTATTGTGGCACTTACATATTTTTCTGGAAATCTTGATTATTCAGGTGGATTGCTTGGTGCGTATTCTATCAAGGTGGCTCTTGGCAAGGCGACTATTTCACCTATCAAGGGTATTACTTCTGGTATTCTTTGCAATATTTTAGTTTGTGCAGCTATTTTAATGGGTGCAGCAGCAAAGGACATTGGCGGCAAGGTTTGGGCTATTTTCTTCCCAATCATGGCTTTTGTTGTTGGCGGATTCGAGCACTGCGTTGCAAATATGTTCTATATTCCAATGGGCATTTTCGCAGCTCACAACGATGCCTATGTTGCTAAGGCTGCTGAGGCCTATGGCATTACAGCTGACCAGTTGTCTAATCTTAGCTTGGCAGGCTTTATTACCAACCAGATTCCTGTAACTATCGGAAATATCTTAGGTGGAATGGTGTTTGTTGGTTTGCCATGTTTCTTGGCTCACTGTAAAAAGTGCAACAATAAATAGTAAAATTAAGTTTAATTTCTAACATTTTGGCATTGGCGTTTTGATTGAAAAGAAAGTGTTTCTATGTTACAATCGGAGAGGTTTTGGTAATCAATTTGGTTGTTCTATAGGAGAATTTTTTATGGAGAACTACAAGTCAGAATTTATAGAGTTTATGGTGGAGTCTGATGTCCTCAAATTCGGTGATTTTACATTGAAGAGCGGGCGGAAGTCTCCTTTTTTTATGAATGCAGGAGCATACGTTACAGGTAGCCAGCTCATGCGTCTTGGCGAGTATTATGCCAAGGCTATTCATGACAAATATGGCGATGATTTCGATGTTTTATTTGGACCTGCTTACAAGGGGATTCCTCTTGCTGTTATTACTGCTGAGGCTTTCTACAAGCTCTACGGCAAGGAGATTAAGTACTGCAGCAATCGTAAAGAGGAAAAGGACCACGGCGCAGATATGGGCTCACTTCTTGGATACAAGATTCAGGATGGTGACAGAGTGGTTATGATTGAGGATGTTACTACTTCTGGTAAGAGCATGGAGGAGACAGTTCCTATCGTTAGAGCTCAGGGAGATGTTACTATTGTGGGACTTATGGTTTCACTTAACCGTCAGGAAGTTGGACTTTCAGGTGACAAATCTAAGACAGCTCTTGATGAGGTGGCAGAGACTTATGGATTTGCTACTGGAGCTATCGTTTCAATGGACGAGGTTGTTGAGCATCTTTGGAACAGAGAGTGTCAGGGCAAGGTCGTTATCGACGATGCTATGAAGGCACGTATTGACGAGTATTACAAGCAGTACGGAGTTAATTAATGACTAAGATTTACAAACACAGACGCAACAGATCCGGCAATCAGCTGAAGGCTTTGCCTATTGAGGCTATGTATGCCGCTGGCGTTTCTGTCTTTTCATTAATTTTATATGGAGCCATTATTGCTGGCTCAGTTTACATGTCGGGAGAGACTCCTAAGTGGTTGGGAGGCTCTGCTACATTGTGCTTTTGTATAGCACTGGGAGCGTTCATTTACAACATCGGTCAGATGAAGACCAAGACAGAGTTTAAATACAGAATCATCTGCCTTGGTGTCAGCACATTAGCCATGATTGTGTGGACTGCTACTATTGTTTTAGGGATGATTAATTAAAAGGAATTTGGTAGATGAGCAACACATTTTATAAAGAGACAGATGATATCATCGAGCGCTACGAGCTTGCTTGTGAGCGTATCTCTACAATAAAAGAAGACAAGGACTTGCCTGATAATCTTCAGGGCTTTTTCAACCAGGTTGCAGATTTTATTTTGACTGTTGTACCTGTTATGAACAAGGCGATTGCAGGCGAGCTTGCTAATAGATCTTTAGAGGAATGCCAGCAGGATGCAGATTCAATTTTCGCTATTTATTCTGCAGAGCACTATTCTAATAGCTTCCTTTGCCCTACATATGCAGTGGAGCATCTTGGACAGGAGCTTGGTGGTATTCTTTCTCATGTATTCTACAAGCTCACTAGTATCATTCGTGTAGCTTTTGCTGGTAGACTTGATTTGTTTACTATTTACATGGAGCTGTTCCTTCAGGTTTATGGCGAGTGCCAGATGGAGTCTGAGGACAAGTATCGCAGAGAGGGCGTGGAGAGTGCAGTATACTCATTCCAGCACGACTATTGCCAGATATTCATTTCTGAGAGCACTATCTCTATGATAGATCCAGAATATGATTTCTATACAGATATTATCGTAAATGCGGATTTATCTGATGACAGATATATGTATCGCTACGGTACGTACATTGGTCCTAATGAGCGTGGTATTGCGGCTCATTTGCGCAGTCTTCCACATGAGGATGTGGTTGCTATGGCTCGTACCTATGTAGAGGGTTACATCAAGGGATTTGAGGTGACCGGCAAGGACATTTCCAAGAAGGAGACTGTTGAAGTTCATGCCCCAGTTGGTTTTGAGCTTATGACTCGCGAGGCTATTCGCCTATTTAACGAGGCAGGTCTTGCAGTTACAGTCCGCTACGGTGGCACTACAGGCAGAAATCTTTTCTCCACTGTTCCTAACAAGCAGTGCGAGTATGACCATAAGAATGACAAGGCCTACATTTGGGACAAGGGTCTTGCAGATAGGATGCTTGAGGTTCTCAAGAATACATATGAGAAACACAAGGATTTGGCTGCTGTATTTGGTGGCCCGGCAGTTATTGAGACATTTGGCGAGGTACCTTTCGAGCCTGCTAACTTTGAGGCTAATTCAAAGTACACAGAAAAGCAGGATGAGTTAAATGTATATTTTGCTAGCCAGAGTGGACAGATTACTAATCAGTACGTTAAGGGTGAGGAGCGCAGCTTTACTATTATTGCTTATCCTATTCCTGAAATCGGCAAGGATTTCAACGAGATTTTCAACGAGACAGTTGCTGTCAACACTATGGATTATGAGCTTTATAAGAATATTCAGCAGCACATCATCGATGTGTTAGACCAGGGCGACAGAGTTCATGTGACAGGCCGCGGTGACAATCACACAGACATCACTGTTAAGCTTCATCATTTGGATGACCCTTCTAAGCAGACTAATTTTGAGAACTGCGTTGCTGATGTGAATATTCCTGTTGGTGAGGTGTTTACTTCACCTGAGCTTGAGGGCACAAATGGAGTGCTTCATGTTACACAGGTATATCTTAATGAGCTTGGCTATCGCAATCTTGAGATGAAGTTCGAAGACGGCAAGATTGTTTCATATACATGCAGCAATTTTGACACTGAAGAAGAAAATAAAAAATATATTTTTGATAATGTGCTTTTCAAGCATGAGACATTACCTATTGGTGAGTTCGCCATTGGTACTAATACTAGAGCTTTTGTCATGGGTCAGAAATATGGTATCGCTGACAAGCTTCCAATTCTCATCGCAGAAAAGACTGGTCCACATTTTGCAGTAGGTGATACTTGCTATTCACATGCCGAGGATGTAGCAATGTACAATCCAGACGGCAAGGAGTGTATTGCCCGCGACAATTCATGTTCGCTACTTCGCAAAACCGATTTTTCTAAGGCATATTTTAATTGCCATACAGATATTACAATACCTTATTATGAGCTCGGTGATATCACAGTAATCACCGCCGATGGTCAGGAGCTACCTGTAATCAAGCAGGGCCGCTTCGTAGTGCCAGGCACCGAGGTGCTCAATGAAGTACTAGACGCTTAATAAGCGAGAGAATAAACGGAGGATAATGAGATGGCTAAGGTTTCAGTTGTTATGGGAAGCGACAGCGATATGCCTATTATGGCAAAGGCTGTGGAGATTCTTGAAAAGTTTGGAGTGGACTACGAGATTAGAATTATCTCTGCTCATCGTGAGCCAGATATTTTCGTAGACTATGCTAAAACTGCTAAGGATAGAGGCGTGCAGGTAATTATTGCAGGCGCTGGTAAGGCGGCTCATTTACCTGGTATGTGTGCTGCTATTTTTGAGGGGCCAGTTATTGGAATCCCTATGAAGACTAGCGACCTTGGTGGTGTTGATTCATTATACTCAATTGTGCAGATGCCTACAGGTGTACCAGTTGCAACTGTGGCTATTAATGGTGGCGCAAATGCAGGTATTCTCGCGGTTAAGATGCTTGCTATGGCTGATGCTGCATTGGCGGCAAAGCTTCATGATTTCATCGTAGACCAAAAGGAACAGGTGGAGTCTAAGGACGCACGCTTACAGAATGAGGGATATAAGGCCTTTCTATAGGGTAAATAAGGAAACTCTTGTTAATTAAGGGTTTCCTTTTATTTATATATTTTATATGAGCCTGTAGTAATATTAGCGATAGCTGGTAGGCATCAAGCTCTTAGGTCTATGAACGAGGCATGTTAGCCGAGAGAATAGACACTAAGGCTTGTAGACGTAACCAGCGGGAGAAAGAGTACATACAGGCGTACAAAAGTTACAGTAAAAAGGAGAGAAACATGGATTACAAGAGTTCAGGAGTTGATATTGAGGCAGGATATGAGTCAGTGGAGCTCATGAAGAAATTTGTTAAGGGCACTATGCGTCCAGAGGTCCTCGGCGGACTTGGCGGATTTTCAGGTGCATTTGACCTTAGCGCTATTAAGAACATGGATGAGCCAGTACTCTTATCTGGTACAGATGGCTGCGGAACAAAGGTTAAGTTGGCATTCTTAATGGACAAGCATGACACAATCGGTATTGATGCTGTTGCTATGTGCGTTAACGATGTAGCTTGTGCAGGTGGAGAGCCTTTATTCTTCCTTGACTATATTGCTTGCGGCAAGAATATCCCTGAGAAGATTGCAACAATCGTAAGTGGTGTTGCAGAGGGATGTAAGCAGTCAGGATGTGCCCTTGTAGGTGGCGAGACAGCTGAGCATCCAGGTCTTATGCCTGAGGAAGAGTACGATCTTGCTGGATTTGCAGTTGGTATCGTAGATAAAAAGGATATCATTACAGGTCAGGAGCTTAAAGATGGTGATGTGCTAATCGGTATGGCTTCAACAGGTGTTCACTCAAATGGTTTCTCTCTTGTTCGTAAGATTTTCGAGATGACAAAGGAAAGTCTTGATACATATTATGATGAGCTTGGTACAACTCTTGGAGAGGCTCTTATCGCTCCAACACGTATCTACGTTAAGGCTCTTAAGGCAGTTAAGGATGCAGGCGTTCGCGTAAAGGCTTGCTCACATATTACAGGTGGCGGTTTCTATGAGAATATTCCTCGTATGCTTCCAGAAGGCAAGCGTGCTGTAGTTGAAAAGAATTCTTATGAGATTCCTGCAATCTTCAAGCTCATGGCTAAGAAGGGTAATGTTTCTGAGCAGATGATGTACAATACATACAACATGGGTCTTGGTATGATCGTTGCAGTTGACCCTGCTGATGTTGATAAGACAATGGAAGCTATGCGCTCTGCTGGTGATACACCTTATGTTGTAGGTAAGATTATCGACGGCGAGAAGGGTGTAGATTTAGTTTAATTATTAAATAAGCTTCTAGCTAACAAACTCTTAGTGCACTTTGCAAGGACATATAGTCCGACAGAGAGTATCTAAGGATTGTTAGTGTAAGAAGCGGAGGTAAGAATGAAAATAGCAGTATGTGTGTCTGGAGGCGGCACTAATCTTCAGGCGATTATTGATAAAATTAATTCCGGTGAGATCCACAATACTGAGATTGCAGTTGTAATTTCAAATAATAAAAATGCATTTGCTTTAGAGCGTGCAGCAAAAGCTGGTATCGAGGGTGTATGCATTTCACCAAAGGATTTTGCTGACCGTGAATCTTTCAATAAGGCATTCCTTGAAAAGCTTGATTCATACAATGTTGATTTAGTTGTATTGGCAGGATTTTTAGTGGTAATTCCACCAGAGATGATTCGCAATTACAGAAATAGAATTATTAACATTCACCCATCACTTATCCCAAGCTTCTGCGGTACAGGATATTATGGGCTGAAGGTACACGAGGGCGTGCTTTCACGCGGTGTAAAAGTCACTGGTGCAACATGCCACTTTGTGGATGAAGGCACAGACACAGGCCCAATCATCCTACAGAAGGCTGTTGAGGTAAAAGAAGACGACACACCTGAGGTGCTTCAGAGACGCGTAATGGAGCAGGCTGAGTGGGAAATCATGCCTCGCGCCATCGACCTAATCGCTCGTGGTTGCGTAACCGTCGAGTCGGGCAAGGTACGTATAAAAGAGTAGTTAATAGAATAGTAGATTATTAGATGAGCCTTAGGAATAGATTATAAATATTATCAATGAACCCTTGATGAGCCATCCCTACTTAGATGGTGCGTAGCAGCATCTTATGTAGGGTAATGAGCGAATAAGAGCGAAAGCGTGGTGAATGATAATATTTATAAGCTATGATAAGGCGGACTAGGAGGATAGTTTATGAAAGTACTTATAGTAGGTAGCGGCGGCCGCGAGCATGCAATTGCTCTTGCAGTTTCTCGTAGCCCACAGGTTGATAAGATTTATTGCGCACCAGGCAATGCTGGTATTGCAGAGCTTGCAGAGTGCGTAGATATCAAGGCTATGGAGTTTGATAAGCTTGTAGCTTTTGCCAAGGAAAAGGAGATTGACCTTACTGTAATCGGTATGGATGATCCACTTGTTGGCGGTGTAGTTGATAAGTTTGAGGAGGCAGGTCTTCGCTGCTTCGGTCCTAGAAAGAATGCTGCAATCATCGAGGGTTCTAAGGCATTCTCAAAGGATTTGATGAAGAAATATAATATTCCTACAGCAGGTTATGAGAACTTTACAGATCCAGAGGCTGCTCTTAAGTATCTTGAGACAGCAAAGTATCCAATCGTTCTCAAGGCTGACGGTCTTGCTCTTGGTAAGGGTGTTCTTATTTGTGAGAACCATGAGCAGGCTGTAGCAGGTGTTGCAGAGATTATGACTGACAAGAAGTTTGGTGATGCAGGCAACACTATGGTTATCGAGGAGTTTATGACAGGCCGTGAGGTATCTGTTCTTTCATTTGTAGATGGTAACACAGTAAAAATCATGTCATCTGCTCAGGATCATAAGCGTGCAGGGGATGGTGATACAGGACTCAACACAGGTGGAATGGGCAATTTCTCCCCATCTCCATTCTTTACAAAGGAAATCGAGGAGTACTGCCAGAAGAATATTTTCCAGGCAACTGTTGATGCTATGAAGGCAGAGGGAAGAGACTTTAAGGGTGTTATCTTCTTCGGTCTTATGCTTACAGAGGATGGTCCAAAGGTCCTTGAGTACAATGCAAGATTTGGTGATCCAGAGGCACAGGTTGTTTTACCACGTCTTGAGAATGATATCATCGACGTATTTAATGCTTGTATCGATGGCACACTTGATAAGATTGATTTGAAGTTCTCAGATGAGGCATGCGTATGTGTTGTTTTAGCATCTGATGGCTATCCTGTTTCTTATGAGAAGGGATTCCCTATTACTGGCTTTGAGAAGTTCAATAACAAGGATTACTACTGCTTCCACGCTGGAACAGCTAAAAATGACAAGGGTGAGATAGTAACAAATGGTGGACGTGTTCTTGGTATCACAGCTCTTGGCAAGGATTTAAAAGAGGCTCGCGCTAAGGCTTACGAGGCAACAGAGTGGATTCAGTTTGAAAACAAGTATATGAGACACGATATAGCTAATGCTATTTTGTAAATAGAATTTATACGTGTGAGGGGGGCAATGTAACGTAAACTGGCATAAAAGAGGAGGTTGTTATGGAGAGAACGGCAAAACAAACATTTTCAGCAGTGGGGTTAGCATTTTTTATCTACATTGCAGTATCATTTGTGCTACAGATGATTTTTTCTACTGTAGTATATTCATTGGTGGATGTTAATAATCCGCCATCATGGGCAATGTGGGTTTCAACCTTTGTGCCAATGTATTGTATTGCTTTTCCAATTTTTATCTTATTGATTAAGCGTGTTCCGGCAGAGCCATTTGTTGAGACTAGGACATTGAATTTTCCAAATTGGCTTAGATTTTTTACATTGACTACTTTTGGAATGGTAGCAGGTTCTTTGGTAGCATCATTTGTAGGAAGAATATTTGAAAGATTCAACATTAATACAAATGTAACTATGGAGACCCTGACTTCAACAAATAGTGCGTTGGCACCGATTGTACTGGCAATACTTGCACCAATTGTGGAGGAATTCATATTCCGTAAGTTTTTGATTGACCGCATACATGTTTATGGTGGTAAGGTTGCAGTAATAACTAGTGCAGCGATGTTTGCATTATTCCACGGTAATTTTTCTCAGGTGTTCTACACATTTTTAATGGGACTTGTATGGGGCTATGTTTACTATAAGACAGGCAAAGTTATCTATACAATTATCATGCATATGTTAGTTAATTTTGGAGGTAGTGTTGTTTCTGTATATTTCCTTAATAAGCTTAATGGTGTAGATACGAGCGATATCGAGGCATTGTTAGCATCGCCTGATGCGATGGCTGGTGTTGCTGGTATTATAATATATGTATTTATAGTGTACGGTTTGGCAATTGCTGGTCTTATATGTCTCATACTTGGATTTAAAAAGAGAAGCTACAGTCAAGAGCGACTTGAGCTTCCTGAAGAGGGCAAAGTTGCTACAGTTTGTTTGAATGTAGGTATGATTTTATTCTTACTCATTTGCGCCTTTGAATTTGTTCTTAGCATAGCAAGTGGATTTTTAGGCTAAAAAATAAAACTCGAGTTACCAAATGGTAGCTCGAGTTTTTTATTGTCATTTATCGTAATTCAGAATATCCAAATGAATTTACTATAGCATCAATAGGAACTCCCTGCTTGCAAAGTGGGCAATCATGAAGAGGATAAGACTGATAGTTTGGAATATCCTCATCGTGGAAGACTGCTGTAATTGGAATGCCACCTACTTCTCTAACAGCTGAGAAGATAGCGCATGCGCCACTTATTTTTGCTCCATAATATTTAACACATTCAGCTAAGCTCTCAACAGTACGTCCTGTAGAAAGTGAGCCGAATAGCAACAATACATTTTTATCTCTAACAGTAAGCTGCATATTGTCTCGGAAAATGCTCTGACCACTAGATGTGATTTCAGGAGATGTAACGTAAATTGTCTTGTGCTGGTTGTAATTGGCAACGCCGGCCTTTGTAAGCTCTTGAGCTAAAAATGTACCAACAACTTCCATGTCATCAGCGCAAACAATAGTATCAACAGGTGTTTGAACTGAGTAGTGCATTGCAAGAAGCTGTGCCACGCCCTGGGCCTCGTTGCATCGTGTTTTCATTGTGCCAATCTCCATGTAGTTAGTAATGTGAGAGTGATTGGTGGCAAAATGACCAGGAATAATTTTAAGTGCTACTTCAGAATTAAGTGGTGCTGGAATCTTAGTGTACTCTTTTAACATAAAAAGCCCCCCATGCTATTAATGATTAACGTAACTATTCCAAAACGATATTACTTAATTTTTATTCTGGGAAATTCTCTGCTAGCTGGCAGATAGTCTTAACACACATGGCCTCCCCAAGTGATCCACTGTCAAGGATGACATCGTATTCACGGAAATCGCCCCAGTTTTTATCGGTGTAATACTTGTAGTAAGTCTTGCGTTGCTTATCCTTTTTAGCAAGTCTCTTTTCTATGCTGACATTTTCAATATTCTCGTATCTTTCGAGAACTCTCTTTTTACGATGCTCCATATCTGCGTGAATCATAACATTCATGCAGCGGATGCCTTCCTTTCTGAGAATGTAGTCAGCGCAGCGACCTACGATTACGCAAGGTCCTTTTTTTGCACATTCTAAAATGACTTTTTTCTGTGCAATGAAAATTTCGTCCTGAGGACTCTGGAAATACATTGTGCCAGCAGCTGAAATATCAAACCACATGGCTGTTGAGCTTGTATACTCACCTTGTGTCTCTATTAACTCTTTTGCATAACCGCTTTCGATGGCCACGCGGTTAACAATTTCTCCGTCGTAAAATGGGATGTTCAACTGTTTTGCCACAGCTTCGCCAATGCTATGACCACCGCTGCCAAATTCTCTACTAATGGTAATTACAGGATACATAGTGGTTCCCTCCAATACATTTTTCTTACCTATAGTTTAAAATTTTTTCGACAAAAAGTCAAAAAGAGAGTGATTTGTCTGATTATTGACTTTTCCACCATTTTCGGCATTTTCTCCTGAATCCCCACAGATGTCTACGCCTATAATTTGATGGCTTGAGTAAAGGAATTCAAGGTCCTTTAGAAGCTCATCTAATGTCATGTTTCCCTGGTCCCAATCAGTGATTGCAAATTCTGTTGACAGGGCATCCTTGTCGATTGAAATATAAATAGGTAAATCAGTCGGGATATTTTCTATAGGAGTCTCGTTCCCAACGCCATACGTAAATACGTTTTTTAGATTTGGAAGAGTTTCAGTTGCTTCAAGAACCCATCCCCCGCAAGAAGTAATTTCTCCAAAGCTAGGAGGCTGATTGTCAGGGTGATGATCAAATAAAACTAGGTTAAATGGTGTGGTGATTTTCTGAAGCCATAGAAGACTGAGATAGTGATAGTTTCCAGAATCAATAAAATGAATACCCTTTGCAGAGTATTCATTTAATCGATCTACAAGAATTGATTTGGCAGAGTCATCCAGATAGCAGCGTGTACCCTCTAAATCTCTGCAATCAATCATAGTACAATTTTCAATTGTCTCATAGAATGACTGATAGTCGTATGCGTCAGTCATTTTTATAATAATTGTTTTCATGATTCTTTCATTACCTTGCCAGCATTTTTAGGCTCTTTGGCATGGTATGTTGTGAATAAGTCCTTCCAAATTGTTGGGTGGAAGAGCATAAGTATTGGGAAAAGCTCTAAACGTCCAGCCAACATATCAAAGATAAGTACAATCTTTGAGAAGTTAGAGAAGAATGCAAAGTTTCCAGTAGGTCCTACTAGACTCATACCAGGTCCAATATTGCTCATTGTGGCAATTACGGATGTAAAAATAGTTGAAAAATCAAGGTTTTCAAATGATAACAAAATTACGCTCACAAAGAATACCAGCATAAATGTGCCAAAGAATACGTTGTTAGAGCGGATTGTCTCGTGGTTAACTGGCTTGCCATCCATGATTGTCTTGCGGACGCAACGTGGATGTATGTAGCTGATGAGCTCCTTGTGTACGGCCTTTCCCATAAGTACGAAGCGGGAAACTTTGATACCACCACCTGTTGAACCGGCGCAGGCACCGATGAACATGAGCAGTACTAAAACGCATCGGCTAGTCTGTGGCCAAACAGCAAAGTCTGCTGTGGAGAAACCAGTTGATGATTGAATAGAAGTAACCTGGAAGGCTGCCTTAGTCAATGCATCAAAAAGTCCTGAGCTGCAGCTAAGAGTATTTACTGTGATGATACCGATGGAAGCAACTGTAAGGAATGAATACATTCTCACCTCTTCCATTCGAAATGCTGCGCGAGCGTGACGGAAGAGTATGTAATAGTAAAAGTTAAAATTGATACCGAAAATGAACATAAATGCGGCAACAATCCACTGACAGGCAACATTGAAGCCACCGATACTGCTTGAGTAGATACCGAAACCACCAGTACCAGCAGTGGCAATACTTGTGTTGATTGCCTCAAATGGAGTCATGCCTGCAATGAGAAGAAGTATTATCTCAAGAGCGCATAGTCCAAGGTAAATCAGGTAAAGCATCTGTGCTGTGTTTTTAAGCTTTGGAACTAGCTTTCCAACAGATGGTCCAGGTGATTCTGCCTTCATAAGGTTGAACTGGGAGCCGTCACCACCGGCAAGTGGAATAACTGTAAGGAGGAATACTAAAACTCCCATACCACCAACCAAGTGAGTAAAGCTTCGCCAGAAAAGAGAGGCATGAGAAAGAGCCTCAACATTTGGCAAAATAGAAGCACCAGTTGTAGTAAAGCCAGAAACTGCCTCAAATAAAGCGTCTACGTAGCTTGGAATCTCTCCAGTGAGCCAGAGAGGAATAGCACCAATAACTGATAAAACTACCCAGGAAGCACCTGTGCAGAAGAAACCTTCTTTTAAGAAAAAGAAGAACTTCTTAGGTCTGAAGTAGCTGTTGATAACACCTAGCACTAGGCAAGGGAAAGCTACGATTGCATATTCAAGCCAAACATCTTCATGATAGATAAATGCAACAATAATAGGAAGCATTAGAAATAGGCCCATGAAGCCTACTACATATCCTAATATGAAGCGAATCACGGAATTATTCATGTCCGATTACCTCAAAGTATCCTTAATATTACCGAATCCGGTATGAGTGGTAACAACCATGACGGTGTCGCCAACTTCTATTGTGTCAGAACCGCTTGGAATAATGATAGTTCCGTTGCGGTTGATGAAAGCGATAAGTACATTGTCCTTAAATTTAAGAACAGAGAATGGCACGCCAACAGCAGCAGATTTCTCGCTGATATTGAACTCGATAGCCTCTACCTTTTGATCAAAGAGATGGTAAAGAGTGAGGATATCATTGCCGTCGCCAGAAGCACTCTTAGCACGTACATATGCGATAATTGACTCGGCTGTTATGTGACGTGGATATACAACAGAGCCAAGATTTAACTGTGAAAGTACATTGTCAAAGTTGATACGGTTAACCTTGGTAACAACCTTGGCATTGCTGACCTGGTTAGCATAGAGAGTAAGGATAATATTTTCCTCGTCGATTCCTGTAAGAGGAACGAAACTCTCGATATATTCGATGCCTTCTTCTCTAAGAAGGGACTCGTCGCCGCCGTCGCCATTTATAATAGTAGCTTTTGGAAGTGCGATTGAAAGCTCCTCGCAGCGCTCCTTGCTTCTTTCGATGATGCTAACATCAATACGAGCCTGAAGTAGAAGCTTGGCAAGGTAATAAGAAGCCTTACCACCGCCAACGATAAGACAGTTTTTAACCTGACGTGTCTTGAATCCGATTTCGCTAAGGAATGTACGGGCAAATCGTCTAGCACCTACCGCACATACGATATCATTTGTCTGGAGTACAAAATCACCAGTTGGGATGATAACTTCAGAGCCGCGCTTAACAGCTGTGATAAGCACCTTACTTGAGATTGTTCTATGTAAATCCTTTATGGCGAGTCCGTCAAGAACATTGCCTTCCTCGATTTTAAACTCAACCATTTCTGCCTGGCCATGGGCAAATGAAGAAACCTCAAGTGTGGATGGAAGTGAGAGAATAGAAGAAATCTCTCTGGCAGCCTCTAACTCAGGGTTGATAATCATAACAAGACCAAGCTTTTCCTGTAAGTATGAAATTTCTTTTGAGTAGTCTGGGTTTCTAACTCTAGCGATAGAAGCGCAATCACCCATTTGCTTTGCAATAGTACAGCAAAGGAGGTTGAGCTCATCAGAGTTGGTAACGGCTATAATGAGATCGGCGTCGTTGATACCAGCCTCAACTTGGGTGCTGTAGCTGGCGCCATTGCCTTGAATTCCCATTATGTCGTAGAGATTTGTAAGATTATCGATACGGTCCTGATTCTCATCGATGACCACAATGTCATGACCTTCTTTTGAAAGACGGTCAACAAGGGTACGACCAACTTTACCGCATCCTACGATTATTATTTTAAGTCCTCTTTTTGAGGAGTTAGTAAAAGCCATTTAATTGCCTCCAAGATAACTGTAAAAATATGGACAATTCTTAATTACATAATCATCCATATCATAATGTAGTCTAAAAGAGGCAAAAGTGCAAGTTAAATTCTGACATCTACCCGGCGGTTAATCTTTTTAGCCTCTTTATATAAGGCATTTAGGTATTCTGAGTCTTTATCGAAAAAGTTATCAAACTTTGTTTTCTTATAGTTTTTACCAGCTGATTCGTATACTGAAAGGCTGCCATCCTTATCAACAGTAATTCCGATTTTTTTCAGTTCATCAGCGTACTGGCTATTGAGGTTTTTAATATTAGTAAGAGCATGTTTTACTGAAGAGCTATTTGGTGCATATTTTCCAGCCGACTGAAGAGTGTTATTTAACGTATCGGCAAAGGCTCTTATTTTTTCTTGAGTCTGCGCATCAGAGGCCTCTTCAAAGTTGTAGTCCTGTAGGTTGCGAATAGCATTCTTAAGAGCTGAAGAGTCCGCAAATGACAAAGTACCGCAAGTTGCACTTTTGCGGGTGGCACCTGTAACTACTTTTGAATAGTTGTTGTAGTATATTCTTAAGCTAAGTGAGTTGGAAACGTTCATACTCATACTAAAATCCTCCTAGTTCTTATATCGGAAGTTATTAATTTTTATTTACTTTGATGGTTGAAGATTATGGCGAATTCTCCTATACTATAGGAAATTTAATTTCATATTAATAAGAAGGAGTGTCAGATGAACCAGGAAAAAGTCATTGTTATCGACTTTGGCGGTCAATATAATCAGCTAGTTGCCCGTCGTGTCAGAGAATGTAACGTCTATTGCGAAATTTATTCTTATCGCACCCCAATCGAGCAGATTAAAGAAATGAATCCAAAGGGAATTATCCTTACAGGTGGTCCTAATTCATGTTATGAGGATGGAGCCCCTACATACACCAAGGAGCTTTTTGAGCTTGGTATTCCTGTACTTGGACTTTGCTATGGAGCACAGCTTATGATGCATGTTCTCGGTGGCAAGGTAGAGAAGGCACCAGTTCGTGAGTACGGTAAGACTGAGACATTTATAGATGGTTGTACAGATACACTTTTTGCAGGTGTTGAAAAGTCTACAATCGTTTGGATGAGCCATTTTGATTATATTAGCAAGGTGGCACCTGGTTTTGACATAATTGCCCACACTGCTGATTGCCCAGTTGCAGCAGCAGCTTTAGAGGCTAAAAAGCTTTATGCTATTCAGTTCCACCCTGAGGTACTTCACACAGTACAGGGTAAGGAAATCTTATTTAACTTTGTTCGCAATATCTGCAACACAGCTGGAAGCTGGAGAATGGATTCCTTTGTTGAGCAGACTATCGGTGAGATTAGAGAGCGCGTAGGCTCAGGCAAGGTATTACTTGCACTTTCAGGTGGTGTTGATTCATCTGTACTTGCAGCCCTTCTTGCTAAGGCCATCGGCAAGCAGCTCACATGTGTATTCGTTGACCACGGTCTTCTTCGTAAGAACGAGGGCGACGAGGTTGAGGGCGTATTTGGACCAGAGGGTTCCTTCGATATTAATTTTGTACGTGTTAATGCAGCTTCCCGCTATTATGCTAAGCTTGCTGGTGTTGAGGAGCCAGAGCGCAAGCGTAAGATTATCGGAGAGGAGTTCATCCGTGTATTTGAGGAGGAGGCCAAGAAAATTGGTACTGTTGACTTCTTAGCACAGGGAACTATCTACCCAGACGTTGTTGAGTCTGGACTTGGCGGCGAGTCAGTTGTTATCAAGTCTCACCACAATGTTGGTGGTCTTCCAGATTATGTTGATTTCAAGGAAATCATCGAGCCACTTCGCAACCTTTTCAAGGACGAGGTTCGTCAGGTTGGTCTTGAGCTTGGTCTTCCAGAGTACCTTGTATTCCGTCAGCCATTCCCAGGCCCAGGTCTTGGTATTCGTATCATCGGTGAGGTTACAGAAGAAAAGGTCCGCATCGTACAGGATGCTGACTACATCTATAGAACAGAGCTTGCTGAGGCAGGACTTAAAAAGCTTCCTGATCAGTATTTCGCAGCACTTTCTAATATGCGCTCAGTTGGCGTTATGGGCGACGAGCGTACATACGACTATGCAGTAGTTCTCCGCGCCGTAGAGACAATCGACTTTATGACAGCCGAGGCTACAGAGATTCCATTTGATGTGCTTCAGCGCGTTATGAGCCGCATCATCAACGAGGTCAAGGGCGTTAACCGCGTAATGTACGACCTCACATCTAAGCCACCAGGAACAGTAGAGCTGGAATAATAAGCTATGTAGTTAATGAAATGAATAACAAAAAGTGCCTTTGAATGCTTGCATTCAAGGGCACTTTTTTAATTTGCTGACTATAGGATGGTTATTGATGAGCATAGTGAGTCAATAACAGAGCATGGTTTGGTACAAAAAACATATACGTTGACAACGTATATGTTTTTCTCTATACTTTAATAAAGTATAGAGGTGTTGCGGAGGTGATGATATGGATGTTTCAGCCAGAATAAAGGAATTACGAAAGAAAACGGGATTATCGCAAAGTAAGTTCTCTGCAAAATTTGGGATTCCGGTGAGGACTCTTCAACAATGGGAACAAGGAATAAGCGCTCCTCCGGAATATTTGCTTAGAATGATGGCGTATATTTTGTTGCTTGAGGAAAATCGAATGGGGTCAATTGAAGGCGGAGAAGCCGCAGAAGAAGCATGATTGACTATGGAACAGAGGACAGGATAGCGAAATATTTATATGGTGGAGGTCTGATATGGATCAGAAATATAGAGATGCAGTACAGCTTATTAAAACGGCAATTCTTCAAAGCCAATATGAAGCTGCTAAATCTGTAAATGAAAAACAGTTAATGCTTTACTTTGGCATTGGAAAATATATATCACTTAATTCAAGAAATGGATTTTGGGGTCAGGGAGCTATTGATACTATTAGTGAACAGCTAGAAAGAGAATTGCCTGGGTTAAGAGGATTTTCAGCAAGAAATTTAAGATATATGAGAACCTTTTATGAAGAATGGCGAATGCTAGATTCGTCTAGTACAAATACTATTGAAGATAACAATTCTAATTTGGCACCCGCTGGTGCCAAATTGGAAATTGAAATATGGAACCAGCAGGTGCCAAATATAGAAGAATTTCCAGTTGAACAATTTTGTGCGATAGGCTTTTCGCATCATAGGACTATATTAAGTAAATGCAAAGAGTATGATGAGCGCATATTCTATATAATGAAATGCGCAAATGAAAAACTAAGTAGAGAACAATTAACAGCTAGTATTGTAGCTGAAGACTTTAAGCACCAGGGTAAATTACCAAATAATTTTGGTGATACAATGCTGACAGGTGTACAAGCACTTAAGGCTATTAGTACATTCAAAGATGAGTACCTTCTAGATTATATAAATGTTGAAGAAATAGATATCCGTGATGCAGCTGATGTAGATGAACGAGTTGTAGAAAATGCTATTGTTAATAATGTTAAAAATTTTATTTTAACATTTGGAAAAGACTTTGCGTTTATAAGTAACCAATATCACTTAGATGCATTTGGAGAAGATCAATACATCGATTTACTCTTCTTTAACAGGGAATTAAATTGTCTGGTTGCGGTCGAACTCAAGCGAGGAAAGTTTAAACCATCTTATCTAGGACAGTTACAAGGTTATTTAAGTGTACTAGATGGATATGAAAAAAAGCCACATGAGAATCCTGCTATTGGACTGATTTTGTGTAAGGATATGAATAAGTCATTTGTTGATTATGTAATCCAAGATTATTCAAAGCCAATGGGTGTTGCAACATATAAAACGTCAAGAGATATGTCAGAAGATCTTAGAAAAGCACTACCAGATATAGAGGAATTAAAAAGATTGCTAGATACAGAGGACGTTTGGAACAGAGACAACGAATGAGGGGAGAAATGGATACAGTTACAAATAGTTTTGTAGAAAAGTCAAAAGAAATCTTGCAAGATAATTTGGTAGGAGTATATCTACATGGCTCTGCTGTTATGGGATGTTATAATCCTGCTAAGAGTGATATAGATCTGATTGTAGTAGTGAAGAATGCTATAGAGGATAAAGTTAAAAAATCCTTTATGGATATGGTAGTGGAATTAAATAATAAGGGACCGGCTAAAGGAATTGAAATGAGTATTGTAAAGCAAAGTGTTTGCAAGCCTTTTGTTTATCCCACTCCTTTTGAACTACATTTTTCAGTTGCGCATCTGGATTGGTATGGAAAGAATCCGGATGATTATATTTCGAAAATGAAGGGCGAGGATAAAGACCTTGCTGCGCATTTTACAATCATAAACCATAGGGGCAAGTGTTTATATGGCGCTTCTATCAAAGATATTTTTGCTGACGTACCGGTACAGGATTACATTGACTCTATCTGGAATGATATTGCTGAAGCGGAAGAGGAAATCACAGATAATCCTATGTACCTAATAGTGAATCTTTCACGAGTACTTGCGTATTTGAAAGATGGCCTTGTTCTTTCCAAGAAAGAGGGGGGAGAATGGGCATTGAAGAATGTTCATGAAAGATATCATAGTCTGATACAAGATGCACTGATAGAATATGCAGAGGACAGAAATATATCTTATGATACGAATCTTGCAAAGGATTATGCCAAATATATGGTGGGAGAAATTGCAAGCGAAAAAAACAAGTGAAGGCAAGTGTGATAACACTCCCTTGATAACATTAAAAAAAGTGCCTTTGAATGCTTGCATTCAAGGGCACTTCTTTTATTTCTTTTTCCCTGTAGCTTTTTTAATTCCGAAATATATGAGGCTTCCGATTACTACACCGGTTGTGTTTAAGATTAAGTCATCCACATCGCTGCAGTGGTCAAAGAAGAGCAGTTGAAATATTTCGATAAAAAGCGAAAAGCATCCGCCTGCCAGAATTGATTTTCCTATGGTATTAAGCTTTTTAAAGCAAAATGGCCACACGATTCCCACAGGAATAAACATGGCGATATTTCCGATTACGTTTGTCTTCCAACCATCATAAAAATCATTTACAAATGTAAAAGGCTTAAGGTTCATCCAGAAGGGCAAAATCCTTGAAGCATCAAAAACTATGGTTCCTAGGTGTCCATTTACAAGATGTAAAGGGAGCAGTACCATTCTTGAAATAACTACAATACAGATATAGACAAGGATGAGCTGTAACTCTCTTAAGATATTTAATTTTTTCGTTAAAAGAAAGACTGCTAATCTGGTAATAATCCAGCATAAAGTGATGAATCCAACAATCATATAAATATTTATTTCTAACATGTTTTCACTCCTTCTAATGTGTCACACTTGTGTCAAATATGAATATACTATATTATAAAATAATTAGAAGTCAACGGGAATTGCTAATGTGTCACATATTTACAATAGTGTAACACTTTATACAAATATACCATTGGGAGTGAGATTTATGAACAGAACTAACGGAAAAATCGCAGAGAAATCAAAAGAAGAAATGGGGAAGGCACTGCTTAAGTGCATGAATCTATATGATTTTGGAGAAATTACTGTTACACAGATAGCCCAGGAGGCAAAGTTGTCTCGAAGAACCTTTTACAGGCTTTTCTCAAGCAAGGAAGAACTACTTGTTTTTCTGTTTGAATCATGGTTTCAGGAATTTTTTTTACAGGTAAAGGAAAGAGACATTCATCATTATTGGGATGTGGTTAAATGTTATTTTGAGTTTTGTGAAGAACGAAAATCATTGCTTTTTCTTTTAAAACAACAAAATATCTTAAACTCTTTCTTTGATCATATGTATCAAAAATCGCTTCAGGTTATGGAGTATGTTCATACTAAGGAAAGGACACAGAGCATGGAAAAGGAGGTACCTTATCTTTTGGCCTATAGTGTGGGCGGAATGTTTTGCATGTTGATCAAGTGGGTTGATAATGACATGGATGAGCCTTCGGACAAATTAATTGAACTGTTAAAGAGAGGTTACACGTCGCCGAGGTTTTAGAAAGTTGACAGCAGACCGGACAGCGTTTTAGAACCGGCTCCATAGCGAATTAAAAGTTTTTTAACAAAATCGCTATAGGTTAGATGTTATAATTAATCTGTATCATAAACGTAAATTGTGTATTATTACAGAGGATGCAGATTGAAGAAAAGATACATTGTTATCATTAATATTTTGATAGTAGGTTTGATTCTTTTCATTATTGTAAAGTACGCCAATGACAGGGCGACAGAATCAAACCAGGCTTCAATTGCGTCTTTTGAGAAAATGACTACTACAACAGAACAGATTGTGGCCAACTATTTGGAGGACGAGCAGCATCTGTGTGATATTTGGGCTAATTACATCAATAGGTCAGCGGAGGCAGGGACTCCTATGACTGTTGATGAGGCCATTTCATATATTAGAAAAGCAAAAATTTCTCCTGAGATCTCAGGACATCTTATTTATATTGATGACGGCTCTATGGCAGGCATTTCTACAACGGCTAGTTCTACAGACCCGTCCAATTTCTCTGTAAAGTATACCCATATTAATATTTTTGAAAATCTAGAGATTAGCAACGTAGATGGTGTTGTTAATTTAACAAGGGCCTATACCAACCCTTTAAATGGCGTCCAGTCAATCGCTTTTTTGAATAACATAAAGGTGATGGATGGTGAAACAGGTAATATGCGAGATGCACTTATTATTCGCGTGGTACCGGTGAGCCGTCTAGAGCAGAAGCTGGTTTTCTTGAAGGGCGAGTATGAAAATGTTGAAATATCCCTTATCGATTGGGATGGCGACTACATGATTCATGGCAAATCCCTTAAAAATAGCAATTTCTTTGAATACTTTAAATCATACAATCCTATGTCCGCCCAGGAATATGAGAATGTGGTGGAGACAATCCGCACAGATATAGGCTCCATGCATATTCGTAATTCTAAAAATGAGGACAGTGTGATTGCCTACGCTCCTTTAAGTAATCTGGAGTCATGGTTTCTTGTGGCCTATATTCCAGCAAATGAACTGACGGTAAGCAGGTCTATTGACTGGATGATTTTAGGAATCGTCGCTTTAGGACTTATGATTCTTCTTCATTTCAACCTAATAATTCTCCACAACTATAATCGAAAGCTGGCTGTTGCAGCAGAGGCTGCAAATCAGGCCAATGAAGCAAAATCATATTTTCTTTCTACCATGTCCCATGATATCAGGACACCAATGAATGCCATAATTGGCATGAATGAAATGATTTTAAGGGACAGCCGGGATAATGATGTCCTTATGTATTCAGAAAATATTAGAGCAGCGGGAAATACCCTGCTTGGCATTATCAATGACATCCTTGATTTTTCCAAAATTGAGGCTGGAAAAATGGAAATCATTGATGTGGACTACAATTTTGCTTCCCTTTTAAATGACATTGTAAATATGGTGCAGAGGAAAGCAGAGGAAAAACAGCTTACTTTCAAGCTGGAGGTGGACAATAACATACCGCGATGCCTCCACGGCGATGAAATAAGGATTAAACAGGTCATCACTAATATTCTTTCAAACGCCGTCAAATATACAAAAGAAGGCACTGTGACTTTTTCAATAAATAGCAGTAAATGTGAGGATAGTCCAGATTATGTAAATCTACACGTCAGCGTGGCAGATACTGGAATTGGAATAAGGGAAGAGGACCTTCATAAGCTATTTGAAGCCTTTGAGAGAATTGAGGAAAAGAAGAATCGAAATATAGAAGGCACTGGCCTTGGAATGGCTATTGCCCAGAGTTTTCTTAATATGATGGATAGCAAAATCCAGGTGGAAAGTCAGTATGGAAAAGGCTCTGTATTTTCATTTGACTTGAGACAAAAGGTGGTGAAATGGGAGCCACTGGGTGAGTTTGATGCTGCTTTCAAAAGCTTTCTTAAAGAGCGTGAGAAATACAAAGTTTCCTTTGTGGCACCTGATGCAAGAATATTGGTGGTTGATGATAATGAAATCAACCTAAAGGTGTTTGTAAATCTTCTTAGACAGACCAAGATGCAGATAGATACGGCAGAAAGTGGAGACGCATGTATTGCTCTTTTCAAGCGTAATTTCTATGATGTGATTTTCCTAGATCACATGATGCCTAACAAGGATGGCATAGAGACCATTAGGGAAATGAAGGCCTATACCGACACGCCAAACAGTAAAACACCTATTATTTGTCTTACCGCAAATGCGGTATCAGGCATGCGAGAAATGTATATAAATGCCGGTTTTGATGACTATCTAACAAAACCAATTGATACGAAAAAGCTAGAAGGCATGCTGCTTACATATTTGTCTGCTGATTTAATAAAGGAAGTGGATGAAAAGAAGCAAAAGATTCTTGTAGTGGGTGAGAATATCGACTTTTTGAGAGGGGTTATGGCAAAGCTATCAGATCTTTATGAGGTGGCAGTTGCAAAATCTACAGAGCAGGCCCAGGGATATTTAAAGACTCATGAAGTGGATTTATTACTGGTGGATTACCAGATGCCAAAATTGACTGATGTTGATGAGGAAAAAATCATAGGGGCCCATTTCGAAGAAATGAATGTGGAAGAAGTGGCTTCCTTGGCAGATGATTATTTTTCTAAGGTTGATGATAGTGGAAAGGAGAAGACATGAATAGAGGAATTAAGACAATATTATCTATGACCCTTGTGGCAATGATGGGATTTAACTTGGCCAGCTGTGGACATGATCAGGGGCAGAATCAGAGCCAAGATCAAAGCTCAGAGCAAAGTGAACAGCATGAAGAAGCTAGCGAGGGCTTTTCTCCAAAATACTCATCTGACACTGAGTACAAGCTTTCTGTTGTTGGAACATATTCTAACTTTGAATCCCTCGAGAGTACTATCGACAGGTTCTACGAATATTATCCAAACGGGGAGATTACCTACACATTTTTGGACGACTACAGAAATACAATAGGGCCTGCCCTGGCTGGACAGGAGCCACCTGATATCTATGTGGTGCAGCCATGGATGTATGGGAATCCGCTATTTACATCACTATTTGACGATGCAGAAGTGCTCTCTGCTCCGGAGCTTGAAATCAATTTAGATTGTATACGTCCAAGCGTTCAGTGGGAGATGGATAATGGTCAAATAGTGGCTCTTCCAGTATTTGCCACATCCTATGGAATGCTTGTGAATATGGACATTTTCGAAAAGGAAGGCCTTGAGATTCCAGAGACATTTGATGAACTAAAAGTAGTATGTGAAAAGCTAAAAGATGCAGGCTATGCTTCTCCTGTCATGGGAGCAAACACTTCAACAACTCCAGGTATCGGCTACGCTTTTGCATATCCTATGTTTGCAAAA
Organism: Pseudobutyrivibrio sp. AR14; assembly: GCF_900101325.1. NCBI lineage: Bacteria > Bacillati > Bacillota > Clostridia > Lachnospirales > Lachnospiraceae > Pseudobutyrivibrio > Pseudobutyrivibrio sp. AR14. The sequence goes on along the minus strand of NZ_FMUY01000004.1, from coordinate 198,477 downwards.
ACTGTAAAAGATGATAGAAGCGTCGAGGATGACCTTAATAATCTGGTACCTTCTGCAGGTGAAGTCATGAGAGAGTCCCTTACTAGATTAAAGGAGCTTGTGGATTTAGGTTGCATAGATGTAGATAAATGTACAGCTGAAATTGAAGATGATTACAATGCAGTTATTATGAGATTTTTTGAGGGAGATGTTCCGATGATGCTTTGCTCTGGGGACGTTGTTTCTGGAACTAAAAAGAGAGAGAGTAAGTCAGAAGCATTTTCTGCTAAGCCTTTTAGATATGATTTTTATGTAGCACCTTCTGGAGACGAGGGCGGCTACTTTATGGATTCAATTTCCATATTATTCTGCGTAAACAAAAACAGCGCAACCTTAGATATGACCAATGAATTTATCAGATTCCTAACTAGTGATGATGAACTTGGACGCATGGCCCTGGAGAAAAGACTTATTACACCTACCAAGGATTATTCTCTTGATGAAGTCTATGCTTCCCTAGGGGATTTTCCTGAGGAGCGGACCGTAAACTTTAGGGATACAGAAATTCTCGACACGGCGGTAAAGCAGTTCAGAGCAGCGGCCTACGCAGTTGTTAACGGAGAGATGACCGTTGATGAAGCAGTGGCAGGCTACGGAACAATACCTACTGACTAACACAGATTAGAGAGAGCTTAGGATTTGTTTAGCTAGCTCTTTTGCCTCGTCGTAATCAAGATTGGAAACAAGCTTATCAAGAGCAGTAATTTTCTCCGAAAGTTCTTCATGGCATTTATAAGAAAAGAGCTGTTTTGTAGCCTCTTCTGCAGCGCCAAGATCAAAATCGTCCACTGCTTTAATAAGGGTGTTCAAGATATTTGACAGGGCATTTTTGTCAAAGCTTTTTTGACCGGTATTACCATTTGAAGCAAATGGCTGAAGATAAGGCTTTAGCGCCCTAAGAGAGTCAAGAATCCCTGGTGTAAGATTTTGTATTTCAGGTACATTGTTGTCCTTGCCTAGTTTTTCTAGGGTAAAGAAATCTTCACCTAAATCCATTGCCCCAATCATGCGGCAGGTGGTTTTTAGGGAATGGACCTGGACAGTAAAGTTTTGGATGTCCCCTTGCATCAGGTAGGATTCTACCAGATTGATTTTGTCATCCATTAGTTTGTATACATCGCCTAGAAGCTCTTTAAAGAGCTCCTCAGAGCCAGAGTTTTGGATAGCTTTTGTTATATCAATACCAGGAATATTAATGTTCATAAATGCCCCTCCATAATTTGAGTATACCACTATTAAATTAGGGTATAAACCATGGAAAATATCACCATTGGAAGGCATATCTTATAGGAGGTAGAAATGATTCCGCAGATTGTAGTTATTGATGATGATCCTATAATTTTAAAAAGAGCCTGGAACACTCTCACAAGTGCTGGCCTGAAGGTTGTGGCATTAAAATCCGGCAAAGCACTTTTGGAGTATATTAAAGACAATTCTGCTCCAGACCTTATTTTGATGGATATTAGTATGCCTGAAATGGATGGATTCGAAACGGTCAAGGCCCTTAAAAAGAGCGAGGCTGCTTGGAGAGATACCCCAGTGATTTTTCTCACAGGAAATGAGGATGAGGATACGGAGACAAAGGGACTTTCTCTTGGCGCCATGGATTTTATTAGAAAGCCATTTGTTGCCAGTGTCCTTGTGCTTAGGGTTAAGCACGCGGTGGAGCTTATAAGACTGCAAAGAAATCTTGAAAGTGTGGTAGACGAGAAGACAAAGGAAAATGAAAATCTTTTCTTGCACGTTGTGGAGAGTCTTGCAGACGCCATTGATGCCAAGGACAATTATACTAAAGGCCATTCCGGAAGAGTGGCAGCCTATTCCAAGGAAATCGCAAGAAGATACGGCTATGATGAAAAGCGACAGGAGAATATTTTCATGATGGGCCTTCTTCATGATGTTGGCAAGATTGGAGTTCCCGATGAAGTGATTAACAAGCCGGGAAGGCTTACGGATGAGGAGTTTGCCGCTATTAAAAAGCACCCTGGCATTGGCGGCAAGATTCTAGGCAATATAAAGGAAATGCCAGAGCTTGCAGCAGGGGCAAAATGGCATCATGAAAGGTACGATGGAAAAGGATATCCAGAGGGGATTTCTGGGGACGAAATCCCAGAGGAAGCTAGGATTATTGCTGTGGCTGATGCGTACGATGCCATGACTAGCAACCGAAGCTACAGAGGCGCCCTGCCTCTAGAAATAGTTCGCGGCGAAATAGAAAAGGGCAAAGGAAACCAGTTTGACCCTAGGTTTGCAGATATTATGCTTGAAATGATTGATGATGGCTCTATTTATAGAGTTGGTGGAGATGAGTCATAAGTTTTACATGACAGATAGTGCTATTATGTGGAACAGTGAACAATTTGTGTAATAAGAAAAAATCTGTTGACAAAGAGTATTTAAGACGTTATATTTATCTGCGAGTTATGATTTATATCTATTTTTTATCACTTTTTGTGACATGTCGTCACGACTTTCCAAATTTTTACTAGTTATATGACATGCGGGAGCTTTATGAGAAGTTTGGTTTTGAAATAGGTATAGGAGAAGCTTAGCATGGCGATACAGCTGTGCTAGGTTTGTTCTCCATTTTTTTTGTGTGTTAGTTTTTGCTGTAGTCTGCTTCAAGATGGATTATACTATAATACATAAGTTATAATATAAGACAAAAAGAACGGAGACATAAGCATGATATACATAGGATGCCACTTATCGGTGACAAATGGTTATGAGGCAATGGGACGTCAGATGACGGAATTTGGAGGCGATACTTTTGCTTGGTTTACGAGAAATCCAAGAGGCGGGAAGGCCAAAGAAATCGATGATGCAGACGTTAAAAAGCTTCAGGCTATTCTTGAGAAGGAGAAGTTTGGCAAACTGGTTGCTCATGCTAGCTATACAATGAATTTATGCTCTGCTAAGGAAGAGACTAGAGCCAATGGACTAGATATGCTTAAGCAGGACTTAAAGCGTATGGAGCAGGTGCCTAATCAGCTCTACAATTTTCATCCAGGTTCTCACACAGGTCAGGGACCGGAGATTGGGATACAGCAGATAGCAGATGGACTGAATGAGTCTCTTTGGCCTGAGATGAAGACTACAGTTTTGCTTGAGACTATGGCAGGCAAGGGCTCAGAGGTTGGAAAGACATTTGAGGAGCTCAGAGAAATTATCGATAGAACTACCCTTAATGAAAAGCTAGGTGTGTGCCTTGATACATGCCATATCTGGGATGGGGGATACGATATTGTAAATGATTTGGATGGAGTCCTTACAAAGTTTGACAAGGTTATAGGTCTAAATCGTCTTAAGGCTATCCATTTCAATGATAGTAAAAATGAATGTGGTGCAGCAAAGGACCGTCATGAGAAGCTGGGCCAGGGGTGTATTGGAATGGAGGCAATGAAGAGGATTGCACTTCATCCTGCTCTTCAGAATCTTCCATTTATTCTAGAGACTCCAAATGATGACCAGGGATACATCGAGGAAATCGCCTTGGTCAATTCATGGATAAATGATTAATTTTAGAGCAAGTTTTGTTGCAAAATATGCGGTAGTTGCAATAAAATGAACCTAGAGAAACTGTAGAAAAGACACAATTTTATAAACATATGATGGTACAATCAAAAGATAACAATGGATAATTGTTTATTTTAGCGAGGCATAAAATGGTTGAAATACCTAGTTGGCTGGTACTAAATTTTTTCACATCGTTCCTTCTGATTCTTCTTTTGGTGTTTCAGAACAAAACTTCCAGGTTGCAGAAAGGTCGTAAATACTCTGCAATTCTTACTTGTACGCTTATTTTACTAATTTCAGAATCTATAGGAAGAGTAGGAGAATACAATCCTGACAATCTCTTATTCTTGGCTAGAATCGGATATTTTCTGATTTTCATATTAGATCCGGTGGATATTTTATTTGCAGTTAACTACGTAGATTGCTGGATGGATAACGAAAATAGCAGGCCGCGCAAGAGATTCAAAAATGCCTTTAGAGCATTTGCAATCGCAAACGGTGTGTTTGTTACCCTATCATCATTTTTTAGACTTAGATGGTTTTTCTATTTTGAAGATGGATTATATTACAGAGGCAGTTTGTACATAATAAGAGCATTGCTTGTGATGCTGTTTATCGTTTTGCTTTTAGTATACACAGTGGTGTTTAGAAAAGATTTCATGAGCGAATACAAAAATATGATTTTGGTGCTCCCACTCTTTTCTCTGCTAGGTGCAGTATGCCAAGTGTTCTTTTATAACATGGATACCACTTATGCAGGAATATCCTTAGGGTGTTTGGTGCTGTTTTTCTTCTTCCAAAGCAATGACGTCAATATCGATTATTTATCTGGTGTGTTGAATCGACGTGGTATCGATATCAAGCTGGATGAGATGATAAAAAATAGCCAGTCCTCAGGCAAAAATTTTGCGGCTATTATGATGGATCTTGATAATTTCAAAACCATCAATGATACCTTTGGTCATGAAGAAGGCGACAAAGCCATAAAACAGATGGCTGATATTTTGACCAATTCCTTTGATGAAGATACATCAATTGGCAGATTCGGAGGGGATGAGTTCTTCGTAATTACGGATAATGTATCTAAAATTGAGCTTGATATGATTATCAATGAAGTGCGAGAAAAGCTTGCCCACATTAGGGACAAGCGTGGATGGGACAAAAATGTAGACATAAGCTGTGGATATTCTATTTATGTTTCAACCAGCAATATGGCTAGAGAAGAATTCGCTGAGATATTAGATGCTCTCATGTACAATGAAAAAGAAGAGCACCATAAAAATATGGAGCAATTGGTGGACGCTTAAAGATAATTCCACTACACATAGAATTTAGTGTTTTCAACCTCCCTTGATTCTAGTATAGTTAATCTATGAAACTAGAGGATAGGGAGGTTTTCTTGTGTTATACACTATTGAAAATGAAAAGATAAAATTAACAGTTGCCGACCACGGCGCAGAGATTAAGTCACTTATTAGAAAAGCTGATGGAAGAGAGCTTATGTGGCAGGCCGACGGCGCATTTTGGGCACGTACTTCTCCAGTACTTTTCCCACTTGTAGGCAATTATTATGGAAAGAAATCAATATATGCTGGCAAGACATATGAGATGGGTCAGCATGGATTTGCTAGAGATATGGATTTTACCCTTGTATCTCAGAGCGCAGATGAGCTTGTTTTTACATTAAAAGATAATGAGGAGACAAAGGAGAAATACCCATTTTCTTTCATCCTTACTCTTAGCTATAAGATTACAGATGGTACTGTAAATGTAGGTTGGCAGGTTGAAAATCCAAATGATTCTAAGATGTATTTTTCAATCGGAGGACATCCAGCATTTAACTGCGATTTAGATACATGGACTCTTAGATTTGAAAAAGCAGGAAAGGTAAATGATACAGTTACAGCATTTATCATTTCCTCAGATGGCAGCGGATGCCTAGGAGATGAGAAGGAGAAACTTGCCCTTGATAATGGCATTCTTCATATGTCTGATGAGCTTTTTAGCAGAGACGCTCTCATTATCGAAGACCGCCAGTCAGACCAGGTTACTCTTGTAAATCCAGAGGGTGTGGACCAGTTATCGGTAAAATTTGATGCACCACTTTTTGGAGTGTGGTCGCCAGTTGGCAAGCATGCACCATTTGTATGTATCGAGCCATGGTATGGACGTTGCGACAGAGTGGGATTTAATCAAAAGCTTGAGGAGAGAGAATACGGAAATACCCTTGAGGCAGGCGAAGTCTTCAAGACTTCCTACGATATTATTTGTAAATAAACAGCCTGATAGAACCCCTAAGATGTATAGAATAGCTTAGGGGTTTTATAGAATTTTTAAGCAGCTACATGGAGAATAAAATGAGAAAAATAGAGCATGCAACCAGAGCAGATGCAGAGGAAATATTAGCTCTTTATAGGACTCAGCTGGGAAGGCAGTACTGCCCATGGACAGAAGAATATCCCACCATGGATGAAATCGATTTTGATTTAGGTCGTGACTCTCTTTTTATTATGAGAGAGGGGGAGAAAATTATTGCCGCCATCTCTATTGATGATGATGAGCTGGTAAATGAATTGCCACATTGGACAAATGAATTGCAGCCAGGTGGGGAGCTTTCTCGCCTTGCGGTGGACCCGGAATTTCAGAGCCAAGGCATTGCCAAGGAAATGATTAACTACGGTATGAAGACCCTGAAGGAAAGAGATTTCAAAAGCCTTCATTTTCTTGTGAATCGCCATAACTTAAAGGCTATGAAGAGCTACGCAGCCTTTGGTTTTAACAAGGTGGGAGAATGTGAGCTTTACGACCAGCCTATGTTTTGCTATGAGATGAAGCTTTAGGGGGAGATATGATTGCAGAGGAAATCAAAGAAGGGCTGAATGCCCGCCAGGATGTGGAGTATAGAGATTTTCAGTCAAACCTGATTCCAAATGTTAGCATTGATTATTTTGTGGGAGTCAGGACACCTGAACTTAGAAAATATGCCAAGGAGCTTGGCAAAAGAGATGATGTGTCAGCATTTTTAGATCAGTTGCCACACCAGCTGTTTGATGAAAATCAACTTCATGCATTTATTATTTCAGATATGAAAGACTACGGAAAATGTATGGAGAGGCTCAATCAATTTTTACCTTATGTAAATAATTGGGCCACATGCGACCAGATGTCTCCAAAGATTTTTAAGAAGCATAAAAAAGAATTGCTACAGGAGATTGATACCTGGATAAAGTCCGATGAGACGTATACAATTCGTTTCGCCATTAAGATGCTGATGGAGCATTTTTTAGATGAGGATTTTGACATTAAGTATGCCAAGATGGTAGCTAAGGTGCGCTCTGAGGAGTACTACGTAAATATGATGATTGCCTGGTATTTTGCTACGGCACTAGCCAAACAATACGATAACATTTTGCCATTTATTACTGAAAAAAAGCTAGAAAAGTGGACTCACAACAAGACTATTCAAAAGGCTGTAGAAAGTTTTAGAATCACTCCAGAGCAAAAAACGTATTTACGAACTTTAAAAATAAAATAATTTAAACAAAAAGAATCCCCAGCAATTTTACTTGCTGGGGATTTGGCATTTAGGAAAAATCCTGTATAAAAAGGGGGAAAAATGGTTAGCCTTCAATGGCTATGTATTTTGTCTCATCTTGCTGAGGGATTGCTTCTTTCTTAGGAATATTCAAGCTAAGTACACCATCCTTAAAGGCTGCGTGAATATCTTCCTGAGTAACTGCATCGCCTACGTAGAAGCTACGGCTGCAAGAACCAGTGTAACGCTCGCGGCGGATGTATTTGCCGTCATCATCTTTTTCATCATTGTTCTGATTAGTCTCGGCTTTGATTGTGAGATAGCCATCCTTAAGCTCTGCTTTAATATCTTCTTTTGCAAATCCAGGAAGATTCATATCAACTTGATATCCATTTTCATTTTCTTTTACATCAGTTGTCATCATACGTGAGAAGTCATTGTCATATGAGTGACCAAAACCTGTTACACGTGGTACTGAGAAGAAATCATCCATAAAATCATTTGAAAAAATACTAGGCATTAACATAATTACTACCTCCTTAAATATATATGATATTGTAATAATCCCGTTAGGTGACTGATGGGTCAGTCAAGTTGGTTCAGGAACATTTTGTTTTTATTTGTTCCCTTGTTGTAACTATGTTATACACCCTGAATTAGCACTCGTCAATAGAGAGTGCTAATAATTTATAATTATTTAAGAATTATTTTATAAATTGTCAGATAATGAGCTTGGGGCGGTGAACTGGGATAAGAAAAACCGCCAAAGAAAAATCCCCTTGGCCAGGCCAAAGGGATAAAGGGGAACACATCCTAATTAGTTTAGGTGGTCATATAAAGTTAAGTCGTAGTGTTTTGAGTACATATCGTCTAGGGTATTTACATCAATGGCACCACTGAACATCAACTTGTCAAAAGTTTGGTTGAATGTATTTTTCATATAGTCCTGATAACTTAAGTAAGCGAAAGTCTCTATGATAGAGGCGTTAGGCTTAAAAATGGTATCAAGGTTTATGATGTCTTCGTTTGGTAAATATGTGCTAGTGCTAAGTGAGAAAAAGCGGACCAATATAATCGGGCAAACAGGTGTAGAACTGTCATGGAAAAAGGCGGTTACACGTACAGCCTCGTCCATTCCTCCGCTGAGAACATAGCTTCCAATCTCTTCTGAAGTAATGGCGTAGTTGGCATCCTTTACCTCATAATTATCATAATCCTGGAAAGAAAGCACTGGCTCAGTTTTCCTTCCTTCGGTCTGTCTAGATTGATAAGTAAATTTATCTGCAGCAGTGGAAATCTTTTGAAGCTCGCTAAAAAGACCCATGTTTCCAATAGTGATAGCAGTATGGCGGGCAAATTCAATGAGCTCTATAAAGTTGTAAATTTTGTCGTCGGAAAAATCTGCAGGTTTAATGGCATCGATACTAGAGTCGCTAAAGAGCAGGTCGTTGTTGTTGTCTCGAATGTAAGAAATGGCTTTTTGAAATTCAGTGAAGCGACATCTGTGTAAATCAATATCCCGTAGGTCGTCCATAGATAACGGGACTTCTATTTCGTTGTCATTATTTGTCTCAATCTGATAATTCAGATGAGTCTTGAATAATATGTCATTCATAACCATATGACACCCTCCCACTTATAAGTATAATACCATATTTTGTACCAGTGGGGTAGTGTGACACTATATGTAGAATAAACTTTGTGTAAATATACTAAAATGGAGGGCGGGGAATTAGCGATATAATATAACGATTTGGCGTTATTTGGCTCTATTTGGCCCCAAATATCTCAACTGTAAGGTTTAATTTGCCCTTTTTTGAAAGTCCTCCCTCAGAGACAATGTTGAATTTTCCAAATCCACGGACTGAAACAGAGTCCCCAGCGGCTAGGATTTTATCGTTATTTTCTACGATGTGGCCGTTAACAGATACCTTTTTTTCGGTGAAATAAGGGATAGTATCCTTGCGGCTTAGGTTGTAAACTCGTGCGATGATTGCATCAGCCCTAGGAGATGCCACCTGGATAGTGGATTCCTTGAGATTGGCCTGCTTGTAGGACTCTGGCAGTTCAGAAAAAGAACATTTTACTGAGTTGCGGCCCACTGAGACAAAGTTTTCCAAAAGGTAATCGGCGGTGGATTCGTCTGCGTACATGTAGGCGTCCATGCCATCGACGAAGATGTCACCGAATTTTTTCCTATCTATTCCAAGGCTCATAAGGCTGCCTAGGTAGTCACGGTGGGTGTAAGCCTTGGCAAATTTCTTGGCAAGTGGCTCAATCTTGATACATTTAATAGGAAAAACTACTTCATAGCCAAAGTCTTTTTCGCTGCCAAAACGCACCATTTTTCTCTCGCAATTTTCATAGCCACCAAACAAATCGTAGGCGATAGGGGCAAATGATTTATCCCTAGTAGCCTGGAAAAATAGGTCCTGCTGGCTGAGACTCAAAAAGTCGGAAAACACGTAAATGTTATTTTTGTAAGCCCTGTTTGAAAGCTCAATTATTCTATTGTAAAGGATTTGATCCTGCTCGTTCATGGTTACCTCGTGAAATAGTTTCATATATAAAATGTGTAACTAGCCGTTACTGTAGGGATTATATAATAATATCCCCTGTTATTGCAAAATAGGCTTTAAAAAACTATTGGAAAATGTCAAAATATTTTTTGAGAAACATTTTTTCTTCCTATATAAAGGAACTTTTGTTAGGGAGAATAAGAGAATAAAAACATACGAGGATAATGAGATGATAGAAGATAAGAACCTAGAATGGAAAGAAGTAAAATGCCAGCACATTGTTCAGGATGAGTACATAGATTTCAGAAGAAGCGATTACTTGCTTCCTGATGGTACAGTTTTCGGCCCATATTATAGTTATAGCCGCAGGGATTATGTGGTTATTGTTGCTATTGATGAGGATGGAAAGTACATCTGTGTTAAGCAGTTCCGCCATGGAATCAAGAGAGTGACAGTTGAGTTTTGCGCTGGCGGACTTGAGCGTGAGGACGGCAAGGAATACGGAGACCGTGGAGCTGCAGGAAAGGCTGAGTCGGCACTTGATGCAGCTAAAAGAGAACTTATGGAGGAGACAGGATATGAGTCAGATGACTGGAAATTCTTATTGTCAATTCCATCCAATCCTACCATAGCAGACAACTATGCCAATATTTTCTTGGCAAAAAATTGTCACAAGGTAAGTGGCCAGAATCTGGATGACACAGAGTTTTTAAATGTTGACCTATATACAAAAGAAGAGATTGATGCACTGATTGAGGCGGGAGATTTTCCACAGGTATCTCATGTGTTGGCCCTTCTTTTGGCGGAGAAGAATTAATGATAATAAATACAGGACAGAGGACTGATATTCCTGCATTTTATCCTGAGTGGTTTGCCAACAGATTAAGGGAGGGATTTGTCATGGTGAGAAATCCATACAACCCTCTGCAGGTGAGTCGATATAGGTTGGATAGAGAAGTGGTGGATGTCATTGGATTTTGCAGCAAGAATCCGGGGCCATTTTTTAAATACATGGATTTGCTGGATGGCTATGGGCAGTTTTGGTATGTGACTATAACTGGCTATGGCAAGGACATAGAGCCTGGGGTGCCGGATAAGGAGAAGGTCATGGAGGATTTTAAGTGGCTTTCTAAAAGAGTCGGGATTAATTCTGTGGGATGGCGCTACGACCCAATTTTTGTGGATGAAAAATACACTGTAGACTATCATTTGCAAAGATTTCAGGAGATGGCCGCCAATCTAGAGGGGTACACCAATCGAGTGGTTATCAGCTTCATAGATATATATGAAAAGGTAAAACGCAATTTCCCAGAGGCCAAGGGTGTTACTGCCGAAGAAAAGGTGTACCTGGGACAGAAAATGGTGGAGATAGCAGCAGCCCATGACATGGTGGTAAAGCCATGTGCAGAAGGTGATTTTCTGGCAAAATACGGAGCTGACTGCGGAGGCTGCATGACTATAGCTGACTATGAAAAAGCAATTGGCAAAAGCCTTGTAGTTCCAAAATCCAAGAACAAGCCAGCCAGAGAAAATTGCTCCTGCTACATCACAGCAGACATAGGAGCCTACGACACCTGTGCCCATTTCTGTAAATACTGCTACGCCAACAATGATATAAATCAAGTCAGAATCAACAGAGGATTCCACGATGTGAATTCTCCTCTTTTAATAGGAAACATAGGGCCAGATGATATTGTGACTGAGGCTGAGCAGCGCAGCTGGGTAGATAATCAGATGAATATTTTTCAGTTTATATAAGGTCTAGCTTGCCGGAATTATTAAATAATTATAAATTATTAGCACTCTCTCTTGATGAGTGCTAATTTTTATGTTAAAACATAATTAGAAAATTTGTGATAGTAATTTACAGGGAGAACACCAAGGGTTTAGGAGGTGAGAATATGAACATTCAGAAATTTACGCAGAAATCAATTGAGGCAATCAATGCCTGTGAAAAGATAGCAATGGATTATGGGAATCAGGAGCTGGAGCAGGAGCATCTTTTGATGGCGCTGTTGCGTCAGGAGAATGGATTGATTCCTTCATTGATTAGCAAGATGAATATAGATGTGGGCCAGTTTGAAAGTGCTGTGGATGCAGCTCTTCAGGCTAGAGTGAAGGTTCAAGGGGGCGACCTGAGAGTCGGTCAGCACCTTAATTACACGCTTACTTACGCTGAGGACGAGGCAAAGGCAATGCGAGATAGCTACGTTTCTGTAGAGCATCTTATGCTTGCCATGATTAAAAAGCCTAGTACTCCAGTGAAAAATATTTTCAAGCAGTTTGGAATCAATAGAGATACATTTCTTGCTGTACTTGCAACAGTTAGGGGAAATCAAACCGTAAATACGGATAATCCAGAAGCTACATATGACACTCTTGAAAAGTACGGCTATGATTTGGTAGAGCGAGCTAGAGAGAACAAGCTTGATCCAGTAATTGGTCGTGATGAAGAGATTAGAAATGTGATCAGAATCTTAAGTCGTAAGACTAAGAACAATCCGGTTCTTATCGGTGAGCCTGGTGTTGGTAAGACTGCAGTAGTAGAGGGACTAGCTCAGCGAATCGTCAGAGGAGATGTGCCAGATGGCCTTAAAAATAAAAAGGTATTCTCACTTGAAATCGGCTCTATGATTGCCGGCGCAAAATATCAGGGTGAATTCGAGGAAAGATTAAAGGCAGTCCTTGATGAAATCAAGAATTCTGACGGCGAGATTATTCTTTTCATAGATGAGCTTCACACAATCATCGGTGCAGGTAAAAATGGAAGTGGCGGATTGGATGCAGGCAATATGTTAAAGCCAATGCTTGCCCGTGGTGAGCTTCATTGTATCGGTGCCACAACACTTGATGAGTACAGAGAGTACATTGAAAAGGATGCAGCTCTTGAGAGACGTTTCCAGCCTGTAATGGTTGACGAGCCAACTGTAGAGGATACCATTTCAATTCTCCGTGGACTTAAGGAAAGATACGAGGTTTTCCACGGCGTAAAAATTACAGATGGCGCACTTGTAAGTGCAGCAACACTTTCTAATAGATATATATCCGATAGATTCCTTCCTGATAAGGCAATTGACCTTGTGGATGAGGCGTGTGCTCTTATTAAGACAGAGCTTGACTCTATGCCAGCAGAGCTTGATGAGATGAATCGTCGAGTTATGCAGCTTGAGATTGAGGAGGCCGCTCTTAAGAAGGAAAAGGACAAGCTTTCTCAGGATAGACTGGCAGATATTCAAAAGGAGCTTTCAGAGCTTAGAGACGAGTACAATACAAAGAAGGCTGCTTGGGACAATGAGAAAAAGCTGGTTGAGGATGTGGCAAAGGCCAAGGAAGAGCTTGATGATGTTCAGGGTCAGATAAAGATTGCTCAGCAAAAATACGACTTGGAGGAGGCTGCCAAGCTTCAGTACGGCAGACTTCCAGAACTACAGGCACAGCTTGCAGAAGCTGAGGAGAAGCTTAAGAGCAGAAATGAAAGTCTTGTACATGAGAATGTTTCTGAAGAGGAAATCGCCCGAATCATTTCTCGGTGGACAGGTATTCCTGTTGCTAAATTAAATGAGACTGAGCGTAGCAAGACACTTCATCTGGATGAGGAACTTCACAAGAGAGTAATGGGTCAGGACGATGCAGTAAAGCTTGTTTCAGAGGCGATTATTCGTTCAAAAGCTGGTATCAAAGACCCTAGCAAGCCAATCGGTTCATTCTTATTCTTAGGTCCTACAGGTGTTGGTAAGACAGAGCTTGCAAAGACACTTGCCCAGGCACTTTTCGATGATGAGAATGCAATGGTTAGACTTGATATGTCTGAGTACATGGAGAAGTTCAGCGTGAGCCGACTTATCGGAGCGCCTCCAGGATATGTAGGATACGATGAGGGCGGTCAGCTTACAGAGGCAGTTAGACGTAAGCCATATTCGGTAGTACTTTTTGATGAGGTTGAGAAGGCCCATCCTGATGTATTTAACGTACTGCTTCAGGTCCTTGATGATGGTCGTATCACTGATTCTCAGGGTAGAACAGTGGATTTCAAGAATACAATCATTATCCTTACAAGTAATATTGGTTCCCAGTATCTTCTTGAGGGAATCGATGGTGTGACAGGTGAGATTACAAAGGAAACAAATGACCTTGTAATGAATGACTTAAGAAATTCATTTAGACCAGAGTTTTTAAATCGTCTTGATGAGATTATTATGTTCAAGCCACTCACAAAGGACAACATTGGTGGAATCGTAGATCTTATTATAGAAGAGCTTAATGGCAGACTTGCTGACAGACAGCTTCGCATTCACCTTACAGATGCAGCAAAGCAGTTTGTTATAGACCAGGGCTATGATCCAGTTTATGGCGCTAGACCACTTCGCAGATACATCCAGAAAAATGTGGAGACAATGGCGGCTAAAATCATTCTCGCAGGAGATATTAGCGAGGGTACTGTCATTACAATCGATTCAGACGGAAGTCAACTTTTGGCTAAATAAAGGGCTTTAGAGCAGATTGTACATAATAAAAAACTTTCTCAGACGGACAAATGTCCGCTGTAGGCAAAATAATTGTTGTTTTTAGAATATAATTAGTGTATAGTATCAAAGGTAAATGCTTTAGTTAGTTAAAGTACAAGCCTTTGATACTTTTTTTTACGTTATGATATAATTAAATTGCGAAAAATGAGTATTCAAAAGGAAGGATATAAATGGATTTATTCGATTACATGAGGCAGGAAGCTAAGAAAAAGGAGTCACCTCTTGCAGCGCGTCTTCGACCTACCACTTTAGATGAGGTAGTAGGACAGCAGCACATCATTGGCAAGGACAAGCTCCTCTACAGAGCCATCAAGGCTGACAAGCTTTCTTCTATTATATTTTATGGTCCACCAGGGACCGGCAAGACCACTCTTGCCCAGGTGATTGCCCATACTACTTCAGCGGAGTTTACATCCATCAACGCAACCACTTCTGGTAAGAAGGATATGGAGGCAGTTGTTGAGGGAGCTAAGCAGACACTTGGTGCCTATGGTAAAAAGACAATCCTATTTATAGACGAGATTCATAGATTCAATAAGGGACAGCAGGATTATCTACTTCCATTTGTGGAGGATGGCACCATTATTTTAATAGGAGCCACCACTGAGAATCCTTACTTCGAGGTCAACGGAGCGCTTCTTTCCCGCTCTATCATCTTTGAGCTGAAGCCACTTGATACAGAGGATATTAAGACACTTATCAATAGGGCTTTGACAGATGAGGAAAAGGGACTGGGCAGCTATGGAGCAGTTATCGATGATGACGCCCTAGAGTTTTTAGCTGATATAGCTAATGGCGATGCCAGAGCGGCACTTACAGCTATTGAGCTGGGTGTGTTGACCACAGACAGGGACGAATCCGACGGCAAGATCCATATTACTATCGATGTTGCCAGCGAATGTATCCAGCGCCGTGTTATTAAATACGACAAGGATGGCGATAATCATTATGACACCATCTCTGCTTTTATTAAGAGTATGAGAGGTTCTGACCCAGATGCGGCAGTTTACTATCTGGCTAGGATGCTATATGCAGGCGAGGATCCTAAATTCATCGCAAGGCGTATTTGCATCTGCGCATCAGAGGATGTGGGCAATGCTGATCCACAGGCTTTAGTTGTTGCTACTTCAGCATTTTTAGCTGTTGAGCGAATTGGAATGCCTGAATCTAGAATTATTTTATCTCATGCAGCTACCTATGTAGCATGTGCGCCAAAATCCAATTCAGCCTACGGAGCTATCGATTTGGCCATGCAGGAGGTACGAAATAATACCACGCGACAGATTCCAACACACCTGCAGGATGCCCACTATAAATCAGCAAGTAAGTTGGGCCATGGCATAGGTTATGAATATGCCCACGATTTCCCAAATCATTTTTCTCATCAGAGATACCTGCCTGATGGGCTGGAGATAGGTGATTTCTATCGACCAGGAGAGTTGGGATATGAAAAGGTTATCAATGAGTATCTTAATAAGATACGCTCAGATAAATAAGCAATAAGGAAGGAAACCCCAAAATGAAAAAGTACAGTGAAATGTCACTAGAGGAACTAAATTCAGAGAAGGAGCAGCTCACTGCCCAGTATAAAAAATGGCAGTCAAAAGGCCTCAAGCTTGATATGAGCCGCGGTAAGCCATCAGTTGAGCAGCTTGATCTTTCTATGCCACTTTTCGATATTCTCGATGGTAAGTCACTTATGAAGTGCATGAACGGAGTAGAGACTAGAAACTACGGCCAGTTGGAGGGTATTGTTGAGGCTCAGCATCTTTTTGCAGAGATTATGGATTGCCAGCCAGAGCAGGTTATCGTAGGCGGCAACTCTTCACTTAACATGATGTTTGATGCAGTATCACGTGGTTACATGTTTGGTTTCGATGGTTGCACACCATGGTGCAAGCTTGACCGTGTGAAGTGGCTTTGCCCAGTTCCTGGTTACGACAGACATTTTGCTATTACACAGCATTTTGGTTTTGAAATGATTAACATCCCTATGAATGAGGATGGTCCAGATATGGATGTTGTAGAGGGACTTGTTGCAGCAGATGATACAATCAAGGGTATGTGGTGTGTGCCTAAGTACTCTAATCCACAGGGTATTGTATATTCTGATGAGGTTGTTCGCAGAATTGCTAACCTCAAGCCAGCAGCTAAGGACTTTAGAGTATTCTGGGATAACGCATATGCGGTACATCATTTATACAAAGAGAAGAGCAAGATCTTAAACATTCTCCACGAGTGTGAGGAAGCAGACAATCCAAATCTTGTATTTGAGTTTGCTTCTACATCAAAGATTACATTTGCAGGTGGCGGTATTGCTGCAATCGCATGTAACCACAAGAACCGTGAGGAGATCAAGAAGACACTTACAGTTCAGACAATCGGCTTCGACAAGATTAACATGCTCCGTCATGCTAGATATTTTGCAGATGTTGAGTCTGTTTCAAAGCACATGGAAAAGCATGCTAAAATTTTACGTCCTAAGTTTGAGCTTGTTATCAAGACAATGGAGAGAGACCTTGCAGAGGCAGGATGTGGTTCTTGGATTTCACCAAAGGGTGGTTACTTCATCACATTTGATGCTCCAAAGGGCACAGCTACTCGTATCGTAGATTTGGCAGCAGAGGCAGGTGTTAAGCTTACACCAGCAGGCGCTCCATTCCCATATCACATGGATCCTAACGATTCAGTTATCCGTTTTGCTCCATCTCTTCCACCAATCGAAGAGCTTGAGCAGGCTGCTGAGGTATTTACAGTATGTGCACGTATTGCATATCTTGAAAAGCTTATTCACGCAAAAGCAGAGTAGGATGATAATCTGCTAGCAGGACAATTAATTAAAATATTATTAAAAATGCACCTTAGGGGTGAGCATATTATAAAGAGCTATGACAGTTGTCGTGGCTCTTTATTTGTTTGTTTAAAGCCAATATTGTTAAAAATATTTATGTAAAATTATTTTAATAAATTATTAATAAAGTCTTAACTATATTGCAAAAAGATGTGTAGTATGGGACAATATCCACGTCGCGACAAAAGTGTGTATAATATGTTTCTTATGGCAACAATAAGAAAGAGAGGATTTTTACATGAATAGAAGAAAAGTTATTGCATTATCACTTACATTGGCATTTTCTGCGGGAATATTACTTACATCTCATACAACAGTAGAGGCCAGAGGTCATAGACATTGCCATCATCGTCATAATACAACTGTTGAGCAGAATGTTGATGAGCAGACAGACGCAACTTCAGATGAGGCAACAGCTTCAATTATGGATAAATGCAAGGGTTATACAGCATTCGAAGAAGTATCTAATGTGGATGACCAGCAATTCTTATTGCTAGTTGAGACTAAGACCGGTGGTATTAACTTATACCAGGAAAAAGATATAATCGAGACAGAAAAGATTGATGCTCAGGAATTAGCTGATGGTGACGCATATTATGATACTAGAATCAAAAATCCTGAAGATATGGAATTAATTTATTCTTCTGATGGAAATGAAGATATCAGTGCAGTCCACATGGGCGGTGAGTTCGGTGCCTTCCAGTGTGTAGGTGATAGATTAAAGGATGCAAGATATGAGGGTCTTTCTTATGATGAGACTATTAAGCAGGGACCTGAGCTCGACCAGAACAAGCAGTATGTTAACTTCTTATATACTGATTTCATCAATGGTGCATTGAGAGGAAACATTGAAAGCACAACTTCTGCAACAGAAGTATTCTATGAAACTGGTGATATGTTCCAGGGCGGTGGATATGACTACTATGCAGAGTACGGTGAAAATGATGGTACTGATGCTGAGTATACACTTGTTTATGATATTGTTATCAACGATGATAAGACTATCAATTTTACAATCGGAGCATATAACGAGGATAACGATTTTGCAGCTGATGTAACATATCATTTAATTGCAGAGGATGGAGGAGCTTATTCTGTCCTTAACTAATCAAAAAAAACATATCTAAAAAAGTACGAGCTACGTCCTAGAACGTAGCTCTTTTTGTTGAAGTTTATTTTGGACCACTAACCCCGTCCCCTAGGGCCATTTTGGGTTAGATTATGTAGTACCATTCATCGCTTTGAACAACTTCTTCTGTTTTTAGCTCATTGTTGTTGGTACGGTATTCCATTTCCAGGTTCTTCATGCTGACAACAGTGTTTGCCCCAATTGATCTAGTGATAAATGTGTTGCCGCCGATTACGGTGTTTTCACCGATAACAGTATCTCCACCTAGAATAGAAGCACCTGCGTAGATTGTTACGTTGTCGCAGATAGTAGGGTGTCTTTTTTTGCCCGAAAGCTTTTGGCCGCCTCTTGTGGAGAGGGCGCCGATTGTGACTCCCTGATATACCTTCACATTTTTACCAATCACAGCAGTTTCTCCAATTACAATTCCTGTTCCATGGTCAATGAAAAAGAACTTGTCGATGGTAGCTCCTGGATGAATATCGATACCTGTCTGAGAATGGGCATATTCAGTCATCAAACGAGGAAGAACGGGAACCTGAAGCTTGTATAGCTCATGGGCTATTCTGTACACCGTAGTGGCAAATAGACCAGGATAAGCAAGGATGATTTCTTCAAAACATCCTGCAGCAGGATCTCCGTCGAAAGCGGCTAGCACATCAGTCTCGATAAACTCTCTGACCTTTGGAATCTGGGAGAAGAATTCTTTACAGATTCTGTAGCTTTCCTCAGCACGGCTTTCCTCTGTCAATGTACCTCGTTTTTTACAGAAATCAAGAGCAAGTGTAACCTGCTTGTTCAGGTGATAAAAAATATCTTCAATTGTAATTGCAAAGCTATTATTTGGATTATATATCTTGTAAGTACGGTCTCTAAAGTATCCTGGATAGATAATCCTAAGCAAATTCTCAACTAAAATCGTAACTTCAGCCTTATCAGGCTTGTTGAAGATATTAACTGCGTCGATAGTTTTATCTCCATCAAAATCTGAAATGACAGTATCAACGATGTTCTCGATTTCAGCTTCTACTATAATCCCGTTCATATTAACCTCACTTGTTATGCAAATGTTTTCAGTGCTTTAACTAGTGCATCAATATCGTCTGGCGAATTGTAAATCGCAAGAGTAGGTCTGACTACACTTTCATATCCAAAGTGTCTCAAAACTGGCTGAGCACAGTGGTGGCCTGTTCTAACTGCAATGCCATAAGCATCAAGACGTTTACCAACTTCTTCATCTGAGTATCCATCAAGCTTAAAGGCTAGAGCAGATGCTTTGTTTAAAGCTGTGCCAACTAGTGTGATTCCCTTTACTGACTTCATTTCTTTGAGGGCATATTGAAGCAATTCATGCTCCCATCTAAACACGCATGGCATGCCGATTTCTGAAAGGTATGTAAGAGCTGCACCTAAGCCAACAGCATCTGCGATACTTCCTGTTCCTGCCTCAAATTTATTAGGAATAGCATTGTATATAGTACGTTCAAAAGTAACGTCAGCGATCATATTGCCGCCGCCGTGATATGGTCTTGCACTTTCAAGGAGTTCTTTTTTACCATATACAACGCCAATACCTGTTGGAGCAAAAATCTTGTGGCCGGAGAATACAAAGAAATCTGTATCTAAGGCTGTTACATTAACAGGAATATGAGCTATAGACTGTGCACCATCAACGAGAATTCTAACTCCGTGACGGTGAGCGATAGCTACAAGTTCCTCAACAGGAGTAACAGTTCCAAGTACGTTAGAAACGTGGGTAACTGCTACGAATTTTGTTCTCTTAGTAAAGAGCTTTTCATATTCATGCAAAATCAGCTGGCCTGTCTCATCACAAGGAATTACCTTGATTACAGCACCTGTTTCCTGGGCGATAAGTTGCCATGGAACGATATTTGCGTGATGCTCTAAGATAGATACGATAATCTCATCACCTGGCTCCAAAGTAGGCTTAACATAGGCGTTTGCAACAAGGTTGATGGCCTCTGTTGTACCTCTTACAAATACAATCTCTTCTGAGCTTGATGCGCCAATAAAGTCGCGGACAATATTTCTTGCATTTTCATAAGCGTCAGTAGAGCGTGCAGCCAAGGTATGGGCGCCTCTATGAACATTTGAATTTTCATGCTCATAGTAGTAAGACAAACGGTCGATTACGGCCTTTGGTCTCTGAGTTGTGGCACCATTATCAAGCCAAACTAGTGGATTTCCATTTATCTTTTCTGAAAGGATAGGGAAATCGCTTCTAATCTGTGCAAGTGTTTTTGAGCCAATTCTAATAGACTCATCTCTAGATGAATAAGGCAACTCAATATTGCTTTGATTTGTGACTCTGTCACCACCAAGAGATGTAGGAGCATCGATTTTTCTTTCATTTTCCTGAGCCTGTGTTTTAGATAAAACTACAGGTGAATATGAAACTGATGCAGGATTCTCATTTGGCAAATCTTTTTCATCAGGTAAAAATTCAGAGTATGGATTTTCAGCTACCTGAACAGAGTTTAACCAAGGCTCAGAAGATGCTCCACCGTAAGCAAAAGGATGCTCCCAGTCAAATTCGGAAGAAGCGTAGTTTACATTATCACCTTGAGGGATGCTGCTTACCACCTCACTGCCTCCAGCAGCATTTGTTACGGCATCTGGAGTATCAAGTGTAGTTGGAGCAGAAGGGACAGCTGTAATAGATGCAGCTGTGTCTCCAACTAAGTCTGGAAAAAGCTCATTTGCTAAAAGAGTCAGCTCCTTAGCGCTGGGAATTCCAGCCAAATTCTCAATCGTAGTCATAGTACTCACCTACCTCTACATCCTCTAAAACAGCAATAGCATCATCAGCTAAAATTGCAGCAGAGCAGTATAGAGAGAGAAGATAAGAAGCAACTCCTTTATCATCAATTCCTCTAAATCTTACAGAAAGACCTCTTGAGTGCTCGTTCTTTAAACCAGCCTGGAAAAGACCGATTACACCGCGCTTTGCCTCACCAGTTCTGATAAGTAAGATATTTGTCTTTCCACCTTCAGACTGTGGATTCTTTAATCCGTCTACAAGTAACTTGTCTGTAGGAATGATTGGGATTCCTCTCCAAGCTAAGAAAGTGCCTCCTGCAATGTTAACAGTAACAGGTGGAACGCCTCTCTTTGTACATTCTCTCTCGAATGCAGCGATTGCACGAGGGTGAGCCAAGAAGAATGAAGGCTCTTTCCAAACCTTTGAAATAAGCTCATCTAAATCGTCTGGAGTAGGTGCGCCGTTTCTTGTCTGGATTCTCTGTGAATCAGCGATATTCTTAAGAAGACCATAGTCATCATTGTTGATGAGCTGGCTTTCCTGTCTCTCGCGTAATGATTCAATTGCAAGGCCAAGCTGTTCCTGAACCTGATCATAAGGAGCGCTGTAAACATCCTCGATTGCAGTGTTGACATTGATGATTGTAGAAATAGAGTTGAGTCTGTATTCTCTTGGCTCAGTCTCGTACTCTACATAACCATCAGGGATGATGTCGGACTTCTTAGTCTGGCTGCAAAGTACATCGAGAGGTGTCTCCCCCTCTACAACCTTGTTTACTCTAAAAATTCCTGTCTCAAGTCCCTTGAACTCAAGAAGCTTTGTGAGCCACTTTGGTGTGAGAGCACCGTACTGTGGCTTTGTCTTTGTGACATTGGCAAGGTTATATGCGGCTTTTGCGCCAAGTGCATTAATGCCTTCCTTTGTCTCAACATTTTCCTTTGACATTTTGTTATCCTCCTTTGAATGTTTTGCATATATAAAGTCTTATGACTATATGCCTTTTTTACAGCCAAGCTCCCTCATGTGAGAACATAATATCCTTAAGGGAATCAATACCTCCTTTTAGGTTGTACATTGGTCCATCATAGCCTGCCTCACGAAGAGTGTTGATGGCTAGGATACTGCGCTTGCCCTCCTTGCATAGGAAGACAGTTGGGATTTCCGGGTTAAGTTCTCCCTTTCTGCGAGCAAGCTGACCAATTGGGATTACTACCGCATTAGGGAAGCGGAGAATTGCTCGCTCGTGAGGTTCTCTAACATCTACGATGGTAAGAGCCTCGTCGTTTTCTATCTTGCTTGCGAATTCTTCAGCTGTGAATCCTTCAACTGGGATTTCTTCCTCAGCTTCTTTTAATCCGCAGAAATCGTCATAATCAAAATTTTCCACCTTGATAATGGATGGATTATCGCCGCAAATTGGGCACTTATGGCTTTTGTTTACGGTGAGCAGGTTAGAGCGAAGGTAGAGGCTATCTACTGTAAGTAGCTTGCCTGAAAGATTCTCACCGATACCTATAATTAGCTTTAGAGCCTCGTTGGCCTGAATGCTGCCTACAATTCCAGGAAGTGGGCTGATGGCGCCACCTTCTGAGCATGTAGGAACAAGTCCTGCTGGTGGTGGAGCTGGAAATACGCATCGATAGCATGGACCGCCATTTAAATTAAATATGCCCACCTGGCCCTCGTACTGATAAATGGCTCCGAATACAAGTGGGATGCCAATGAGAGCGCAGGCATCATTTATCAAATATCTAGCCTTGTAGTTGTCAGTACAATCGATTACAAGATCGTAACCGTCGATTATTTCTACTATATTGTCCGCATCTAATTTCACATTTTCAGGTTCAAAGACAATGTTTTTATTAATGTTTTTAACCTTGTCTCTAGCAGATGCTACCTTTGGTCGTTTTAAATCGCGAGAAGAGTGGAGCACCTGATTCTGCAAATTATCAAGGGCAACCACATCGAAATCTACTACCTTTATAGTGCCAACCCCTGCAGCAGCTAAGTACTGGATGACTGGAGAGCCAAGGGCACCTGCGCCAATAATTACCACCTTTGCTGCCTTTATTCTCTTTTGGCCCTTAACACCGATGTCTCTAAGCATCAAGTGCTTCCCGAAGCGCTCAACTTCTGAATCGTCAAAGGAAACTGCCTTTGCTCGCTCGTCAGATATAATGCTATTTTTAGGGCTGCCACCAGCAATAGCAGGAAGCAGATAGACATCTCGACCTGGTATTAATGCATCGCTCCAAGTAGACTCATCTGATTTATTTATGTCCCCTACATATATTTGAATAAAGCTCCGAAGATGCTTGTCCTCATCGAATAGTATTTCCTTAGAATCTGGGTATTCATCTGTAAGCCAGTCAAGTATTCCTCGGATATTCTCAGCGGGGATATCGAATTTATGATTTTTTCCAAAGAATCCTCGCAATGTTGCTGATATATATACGCTCATTTCTCCACTCCTTATTTCACGTTTATTTCCAATTCTTCTATGCCTTCCCAGATATTCTGGCGAAAATAAGCTTTTATCTGCTTGGTGCCATCACTGGCAACAGAGGTGATACAGTAGTTAAGTTTGGGAATCATATAGGTTTTATCTTCCTCAGATAAAATAGCTGCAGCATCAGGATGAGAATGGAAGAATCCAATAACATCTAGATGGTGGTGCTGGGCCCATTTTTCTATCATCAGATAGTCCAGTGAGTCGATTCTGAAACTGTCAGTTTCCCCTACCAAATTCGGTAGATTACACACATCGTTTACTTGATTTAAGTCACTGTTGCCAAGCAATACACCGCAGGCCTCATTTGGATACTGAGCCTCAGAGATTGATGTCAGCTTAAAGAATGCTTCTTTATTAATCTGCAACATAAATCACCTCCCCATACCTATTAACTACTAAACCAGTAGGTTAGTAGGATAATATCAAAAACCACCAAAATTCACAATATGTCTAGTTCCACAGAAATCCTATAGCTGACTATCAATAATTTTGATAACAGATGAGACAGGATTTTTTATGGGAAAAATAGTAGTGAAAAAACAACAAAAAATGTACAAAGAACGCGGAAAATGCTACACTTAGGTTGTTGTTTAAAGCAAAAGGATATGTGGAGGAAATGAAATGAAAATCGGTTTTATTGGAACTGGAAACATGGGCAGTGCAATGATGGGCGGTATGGTTTCATCGGGAATCGTGGCTGCATCTAATGTTATGGCTAGCGATATTTTCCAGGCTGCACTTGATAGAATTAGCGACCAGTTAAATATTGCAACAAGCACTAATAATCGTGATGTTGTAGATTTTGCAGATATTGTATTCTTGGCTGTTAAGCCTCAGTACTTAGCTGGAGCTATTGACGGAATCAAGGATATGGATTTTACAGATAAGATTGTTGTCAGCATTGCAGCAGGTCAGTCTATTGAAAAGCTTACTGAGCTTTTTGGCAAGCAGCTCAAGCTCATCCGTGTTATGCCAAATACTCCAGCACTTGTTGGAGAGGCTATGAGTGCACTTAGTCCTAACGAGCTTGTTTCAGAGGATGAGGCTGACATCGTGCTTCATTTATTTGAGTCATTTGGTAAGGCCGAGATCGTCCCTGAGAAATTGCAGGATGCTGTAGTTGGTATCAGCGGTTCTTCTCCAGCTTATGTATATATGTTTATTGAGGCACTTGCAGACGGAGCAGTTGCAGAGGGCATGCCACGAGCACAGGCATACAAGTTTGCAGCCCAGGCTGTACTTGGCTCAGCCAAGATGGTTCTTGAGACAGGGGAGCACCCTGGCGTACTTAAGGATGCTGTATGCTCACCAGGTGGCACTACAATCGAGGCAGTTGCTACACTTGAGGCTCTTGGATTCAGAAATGCAGTTATTGAAGCAGAGCGCGTTTGCGTTGAGAAGTCTAGAGATTTGTAGGATTGGCGGGCCTGTAGCGTTGGCAGGTTTCTAGGATTAGCTGCTTTGGATGGCTTCTAGGCTTAAATATTGATTAATAAATAATTGGATCTCTCCATGCGGGATAAGTAATTATATCCCGTGTGGGGAGATTTTTTTGTTTATTTCAGTGGCGAATCTGAGGTCGGCTACTGCCTGGATAGGGAAAATGGAAATAAGCAGTAGCGATTTTGGAGAATGCTACTGCCTAGATGAGAAAAATGAGAATAAGCAGTAGCGATTTTGGAGAATGTTACTGCCTAGATGAGAAAAATGAGAATAAGCAGTAGCGATTTTGGAGAATGTTACTGCCTAGATGAGAAAAATGGAAATAAGCAGTAGCGATTTTGAAAAAGGGTACTGCCTAGATGAGAAAAACGGAAATAAGCAGTAGCAATTTTGAAAAAGGGTACTGCCTAGATGAGAAAAATAGAAATAAGCAGTAGTAAATCAAAAGAAGGCTACAGCCTAAAATCGAAAAATAAATATAGGCAGTAAAAATTTTAAAATTTCATGTTGACATACTTCAGCTATCGTAGTATAGTACTGCGATAGATAGAGTACTACGGCAGACGTAGTACGACACTAATAGTATGACAGACATAGTAATATAGCGGAGGAAATATTATGGATAATACAGTAAATACAGCAAATCTTGAAAAAGTAAAAAAGCCAATCTGGCAGAAGATATTAGATTTTCCATTGGTGCCTATTGTAGAGATTCTACTTTTACTTGTATTGGGAAAATACGTTGGCACATTTATTGCAAATCTTTTTAGATTTTTTGCAAATGAGCAAAACATTGATTCTGTTAGATACTTGGCAGGACAATTTGCGACAGCAGGGGTTGTTATAGTGCAGATCCTGTATATGTGGCTTGTGAAACCTCATAGACCAATGCTTAAAACACTGGGAAGAAAGATTCCTGGAAACACCATGAAGTTAGCTATTATAGGTCTTCTAGTTGGATTGCTTATGAATGGTTCTGCAATTTTGGTGGCAGCCTTACATAAGGATGTGAAGCTGCATTTTGCTGGAGGCAGCCTGCTTTTATTTATTCTGTTTTTCATAGCTGTACTTTTTCAGGCTAGCAATGAAGAGATTCTCTGCAGATGTTTTTTATATCATCGATTTAACAAGATATTTAAAAGACCAGCTGTTGCTATGTTTATTGCCTCAACACTTTTTGGATTTCTACATTTATTAAATCCGGGGGTATCACCACTTGCAATTATTAATGTAATTCTTGCTGGACTTTGGCTTGGACTTCTTATGTATTGCTTTGACAGTATTTGGATGGCAATAGCTGCACACCTTGGCTGGAATTATTCTCAAAGCATTATCTTTGGTCTACCAAATAGTGGAAATGCATCAGCTTTCTCATTATTAAAGTATGACATGGCATCAGCAACAAATAGCTTTGCATACAATGTAGACTTTGGTGTGGAAGGAACAGTGTTTGTATGCATCATGCTGCTAGTAATAGATTGTGGACTTATCGTATATGCGATAACAAAGAAAAAGCAGCCTACAGATGTGTATCTTTAAAGATTCTTTAAGAATTTATTTGGTATTGTGTTATGGAAATTGGAAATGAAAGGAATAGGAAGATGAGTAAGAAAAAATGTGTGATAGGAATAATTTTAGCAATGATTTTTTCCTTTGGAATATCTATGGTTGCATATAATTTATTCCCAGAGAATACAATTGCTCAAGTGATATTGGAAGCTATTGATGTGGCAGGTTTGCTTGGAATAATAATTGCTTTTGGTCAAAAGAGAGAATTAGGGTTTTCAGTAGGCAGTTTCATTGAGGGCATTAAGTTAAATGCTTATGTGCTTGCCTATGCGGTTCCATTTTTTATCTATCATCTTGTTGATTGGTTGCTTGGAAATGGAGGCCCAGATTTTTATGCAAATACCATTGGTTCCGCGTTAATTCTTTTTCTTACAGCTGGAATGCGCGAGGAATTACTATTTAGAGGAATTGCTTTTAATTTCATTAAAGCTACAGGTGAACTTAGTCGTCCGATGGTTATTAAAGCTTCAGTTATTTCAGCACTCCTTTTTGGAATTTTGCATTTTTCAAATTATTTCTTTGGACAGGATTTGCTTTCAACATTATGTCAGGTGGTATATGCAAGTGCCATTGGAATATTCTTTGCAGCGGTTTATTTTAGGACAAAAAATATTTGGGCCAATATAGCAGTTCACTTTTTCTTTGATTTTGCCCATGTAAATATGGAGGAAGTTCTAGGGGTAAAAGGTAATTTAGTAGGTGAATCCATGTCTACTTTAATTTATTCAATTGTAACTATTGCAGTAGCTTTCTATCTTATGAGAGAAAAGAAATTACAGCCAGTGCTTCAGGGGTAAGAATCAACAGTAATTTAAATGACAGGGAGGATCTTTTCAAATGGTAAATGGAGATATATTTTATTTCTCTTGGGAGCTTGATTTTCTTCATTGGTTGCAGGGGATTCATAATCCCATACTGGATAAAATAATGATTACTGCAACAAATCTGGAAGATTATGTTCTAATATTGCTGTTAATTTTTATAGGATTAACAGTTTTTCCCAGGAGCAGAAAAATAGGTGGGACACTTTTAGTGGCAACAATTGTTTGTTTTTTAATAGTAAACGTTGGAATGAAACCATTTATAACAAGATGCAGGCCATGCTGGCTTGAGCCCAGCGTAAAGCTACTTGTAAATGCACCTCATAGTTTTTCATTCCCATCGGGACATACAAATGCCTTTTTTGCCATGGCAACAGCAGTATTTTTAAGGAATAAGAAAATCGGAATTCCATGCCTTGCAGTAGCATCCCTTGTGGCTTTTAGTAGATTATATTTATTTGTTCATTGGCCAACAGATGTATTCGGTGGAATTGTTACAGGAATTGTTAGTGCAATAATTGGATATATGGCCATCGAAGCATTAAGTAAATTGTTTGGGAGAATAAAGAAAAGAATTAAGGAGAAAAAATATGAAAACAAGTTTGAGATTAATTAAGTATTTAGGAGCAATTGTTTTATCATTTATTTTAATGACTTTTATACCGAGTTTGGTACTTTCATATATAAATTTTACTAATTATTATGTTATGGTAAGCGTTTATTTATTAGTAATTATCGGGATTCTTGCTGTAACAGTAATTGTATGTGGTGAGAAAAAAGTATTTGCATTTTCACTTAAAAGTTTCAAAGATACCTTTGTAATTGGTGGTGTTATGACTGCTATTACAGCTTTTTATTTGGTGACAAATATCTATACGGCAATTAAAGAGTATGGCACACCACTTATGGATGGTAAGACTATAGTGTTATTTCTATTATTAAATTTTCTGGGAGCTGGTATCAGAGAAGAGCTTCTTACCAGAGGCGTATGGCTTACATTCTTTAGAAAAGCTTTTGGTAACAGCAAGGCATCATATATACTGGCAATGTCTTTATCTTCGATTCTTTTTGGTGCTATTCATATTACAAATCTTGATGGAGCAGTTGACCCTACACCAATTTACGGCCAGATAATTTACGCAATTGGAATTGGATTTTTCCTTGCAGCTCTTTATCTAAGAACAGGAAATCTCTGGGGCAACATGGTACTTCACTTCCTTTTTGATATTAGCCTTATGGTTAAGCCTATGATTTACGGAAATAGAAGTGATATGGATGTACTCATCGGAGAGTGGCTTGGCTCAGGAATAATCCTTAAGTCAATTCTTATTTCGGTGGTGTCAGTTGTTATTGGTCTTTACCTTATTAGAGGTGACAAATTCAAGGAAATCGCTGAGGTAGAATAAGTATGAAAAAATTTTTAAAATATACACGCAGATTTTTTATAGTTTCACTTTGCTTGATAATTGTTTTACTAGTAACTACATCGATTGTATATAGAGTAAAGCTTCATAAGATAATGAACACCCTAGAACCATGTAGTTGTTTGGTTTCTGCTGGAGAATATGAGTTAAATGTTGCTAGAATTGGCAATAAAGATGGAAAACATAAAATTGTATGTTGTGCTGGATTAAATGATGGCACTATGAATATTTCTTGGCGTAACATGACAAAATATATTGAAAAAGATAATGAGCTGTTGTTTATAGACCGTGCCGGCTATGGTCTTAGTGAGGACACCAAGGAAGATAGAACCATAGATCAGATAGTAGAGGATTATCGAACTGTTCTCAAAAATCTGGGTGAGGAAGGTCCTTATATTTTGATGGGGCACTCTATTGGAGGAATGTACACATCTTACTGGCAGAGCAAGTATCCAGAGGAAGTGGAAGGGCTGATAATCATGGATGGAACCCTTTGCAATTTGGTTGGTGAAGAGGAACAAGCGGCGGCCACAAAACAGTGGAGATTTCTCTCTATAGCTGAAAAAGTTGGACTGGAACCACTAGTAATGAAAAAATTCTACTATAATAATCTTCTAGATAATGTGTCAGAAAGAGAAGCAGACTTTCATTTGTATTTGTTCTCAAAGACTACAGGGAGTCATGCAACTATATCAGAGGTCAATTTAATTTACGATAATGCCCAGACAGTATGGAATAGTCTAAAGCCTAATGATGTGCCAAAGATTTTTATAGATGCCAGCTATCAGGTTGCTAACAATGCTGATTTTGAAAAGGATTATTGGATACCATATGCTGAGAAGATGGGAAATTGCGATATTGTCCCTCTTTATGGTAGTCATTCTATTTACTTTGAAAAGCCAAAGGAATGTGGGAATATTGTTAAGAATTTTATCGCTGAGTTAGACTAAGATTTAAACTATTTATTGAAAAGAATAAAGCATCTGACTATAATGAATTCAGCAAATTAAGAGGATGAATGATTATAGATTATGGATGCAGTTAAGAGATTTATTAGAAATGAAATAGTACTTTGCGTAGCTTTTGTTTTGGCGGTGATATCAGCATTTGTGATTCACCCAGACAAAAGCTATTTTGCTTACATTGATTATAGAACCCTTAGTATTTTGCTGGCACTAATGATTACAATGGCAGGGCTTCAGAGGCTTCATGTGTTTAGACAGATAGGAGAGCTTTTGGTTGCAAAGATGAGCTCGATAAGAGGGGTTACTCTTATTCTCATTGCCCTTTGCTTTTTCTCTGCTATGTTTATTACAAATGATGTGGCCCTTCTTACATTTGTGCCATTTTCGATTGTAACCTTATCTATTTCTGGAAGAAAAGATCTCTACATAATAGTGATAGTGCTAGAGACAATAGCTGCAAACCTTGGAAGTATGCTGACTCCACTAGGCAATCCACAGAATTTATATCTGTACTCGATTGCTGGAATGAGCCTTGGGGCTTTTATAAAATTAATGCTTCCATATAGTGAGGTAGCTCTTGCAATGCTTGTGATTGCAACCGTTATCAGAGTGAAGAGCGCTCCTGTTGTTCTTACAGAAAAGAGCGTATATGAGCGTAAAGCTCGGGATAAGAAGCTAATTGCCATGTACGTATTTACGTTTTTGGTTTCTATTCTAGTGGTGGCCAGAGTGCTTGATTATCGAATTGGACTTTTAATAGTTGCGTTGCTTGCATTTATATTTGATAGGAGAGTTCTCAGAAAGCCAGACTATTCCCTTTTATTTACCTTTATCTTCTTATTTATATTTATAGGAAATATTAAGAGAATTCCTGAACTTAGTGGAGCCCTTAGTCAGCTTGTTAAGGTAAATGAGGTGGGAGTATCCATCGGACTTAGCCAGGTGATTAGCAATGTGCCTGCAGCAATTTTATGCTCTGGATTTACAGACCAGATTGACAAGCTTATCATTGGAACCAATCTTGGAGGTCTGGGAACACTTATAGCTTCTATGGCAAGCCTTATTTCATTCAAACAGTACAGCTATATTGATGGTTCAGATTCTAAAAAATACATGTTAGTGTTCACCGCTTTTAATATTATCTTTTTAGCAGTAATGTGTGCACTGTATTTATTCATGTAAAAGTTGTAAGCTGCTTTATGATTAATAAATTGGCGGCAGATAGAAATGTTAAGTATTGACTTGATTTTTTCTTGCTTAGGGAGTATTATAGTCAAGCAATTTAAAAGAGAAATTCGCCTACGGGCGAGGGACAGTTCGTTTGTACCATCCTGTCCATAAACAAAACCAGGACTAAAAAGTAATTTAGATGACTCAGTATGTTTGGGTTTATTTGAATCGATTATGATTAGTTGGTAAAGAAGGGGTGCACTCTTCTTTTTTTATTGTTTATCTTTAGTTTTCCATCCTAATCATATCCAGTTTTTTCTAGTCCTGTTTCAAGGAGATTTTCAATGTACTATTTAACTGCAGAAGCTTCATTTGATGGAGCACACTTTCTAGCTGGCTATGAGGGTAAATGTTCAAATTTGCACGGTCATCGCTGGAGAGTAATTTTAAATATAAAGTCTGAAAAGTTGCAGGCTGAGGGCCAGCAACGAGGAATGGTTGTAGATTTCGGTGATGTAAAAAGTGCTCTTAAAAAAGAGACTGATTACTTTGATCACACCTTTATATATGAAGAAGGTTCTCTTAAGGAGACAACAGTTGCCGCTCTTAAGGACGAGAATTTCCTTATGAGAGTGGTGCCTTTTAGACCAACAGCCGAGAATTTTTCTAAGTATTTTTATGAGAAGTTTACTTCATACGGATTTAAGGTGGCAGAGGTGACAGTTTACGAGACTCCTAATAACTGCGCTAGTTACAGGGAGGATTAATCGTGGCTGTTTTTAATGTAGTAGAAAAATTCGTAAGTATAAATGGCGAAGGGCAGCATGCTGGCGAGCTGGCGGTATTCATAAGGCTCCGTGGATGTAATCTCTCATGTAGCTATTGTGATACTAGATGGGCCTGCACTGATGAAGCTGATGCTGAGGCGATGATTGAGGACGAAATCATCTCATATGTTAGGTCGACGGGAGTGAGAAGAGTCACCCTGACAGGTGGAGAACCCTTGCTGGCAGAGGATATTAGAGTGCTTTTAGAAGCCTTTTCTAGGGAGAAAAATATCCTAGTTGAAATAGAAACCAACGGTAGTGTTTTCATAGGGGATTTTGCAAAAATAGATAACCCTCCAGCCTTTACTTTGGACTATAAGCTTGCTGGTTCTGGCATGGAAGATAAGATGGATCTTAGTAATTTCAAGTATTTGCTAAAGAAGGATACGGTGAAATTTGTCTGCTCTAATGTGTCAGAGCTTGATAAGGTCTGTGAAATAGTGGATGAGTTTTCACTGTCAGAGAAATGTACAGTGTTAATTAGCCCTGTGTTTGGCAGAATCGAGCCGGCAGATATGGTGGATTATTTAATAGAACACAAGCGTAACGATATAAGATTGCAGCTACAGCTTCACAAGTTTATTTGGGATCCAAATAAGCGAGGAGTATAGGAAGGTAAAATATGGCAATTAATAAGGAATTAATAAAGGAAAGCATTAGAAATATCATAATTGCTCTGGGAGATGACCCGGATAGAGCAGGACTTTTAGAGACACCGGACCGTGTGGCTCGTATGTACGAGGAAGTCTTTGAGGGAATGAATTACAGCAATGCCCAGATAGCAGATATGTTTAACAAGACATTTGACGAGGACTATTACGATGAGGATAGTCAGGATTTGGTGTTTGTTAAGGATATAGAGGTGTTTAGCTACTGCGAGCATCACCTTGCCCTTATGTATGATATGAAGGTAAGCGTGGCATACATTCCAAATGGAAAAGTAATTGGACTTAGCAAAATCGCAAGAATTGCTGACATGGCGGCAAAGCGCCTTCAGCTTCAGGAGCGTATCGGAAATGATATAGCAGAGATTCTGCAAATGGTGACAGGCTCAGAGGATGTGGCTGTATTTATTGAAGCAAGCCATTCATGCATGACAGCTCGCGGCATCAAAAATGCGGGAGCCCGCACTCATACTCAGACCTTAAGAGGTCGATTTAAAACCGACAGTGATTTACTTGCTAGATTACATTAATCGCGGTATTAGGAGGATTTATATAAATAATGAAAGCTTTAGTTTTAGTTAGCGGTGGAGTAGATAGCACTACTTGCCTTGGAATGGCTGTAAAGGAATACGGCCATGAAAATGTTGTTGGCCTATCTATTTTTTATGGACAGCGCCATGATAAGGAGATAAAGGCAGCAGATGCTGTGTGCGATTTTTATAAGGTAGAGCATATTACACTTGATTTATCTACAATGTTTCAGTTTAGTGACTGCACATTGCTTCAGCATTCTGACGGTGAGATTCCAGAAGAGTCATACGCAGAGCAGTTGTCAAAGACAGATGGCAAGCCAGTAAGCACTTACGTACCTTTTAGAAATGGACTTTTCCTTTCTAGTGCCAGTGCAATTGCACTTTCTAAGGGATGCTCAAAAATCTATTATGGAGCTCACAGTGATGATGCAGCTGGCAATGCTTATCCAGATTGTTCAGAGGCATTTAACAAGGCTATGAACACAGCTATTTACGAGGGTAGTGGCAAGCAGCTTGAAATTGTAGCACCATTTATCAGTCTTAACAAATCACAGGTGGTAATGAAGGGCCTTGAGATTGGCGTACCTTATGAGCTTACATGGAGCTGCTATGAGGGCCATGAGAAAGCTTGCGGAAAATGTGGTACATGCATCGACAGAAAGGCAGCATTTGAGTTAAACGGGGTAAAAGACCCTATAGAATATGAAAATTAATTATCGTAAATACGAAAGGAATCAATTATGGCAGATAGAGCAGCAGAGGGAACACTTACCCTTCTTGGAAACAAAAACAATGTATACCCAGATAACTATGCACCTGAGATGCTTCAGACTTTTTTAAACAAGCATCCAGAGAATGATTATTTTGTAAAATTCAATTGTCCAGAATTTACATCACTTTGTCCTATTACAGGGCAACCTGATTTTGCTAATATTATCATTTCATACGTTCCAGGTGAGAAGATGGTAGAGAGCAAATCTCTCAAGCTATATTTATTCAGCTTCAGAAACCATGGAGATTTCCATGAGGACTGTGTAAATATAATAATGAAGGATTTAATCAAGCTTATGGACCCTAAGTACATTGAAGTATGGGGCAAATTCACTCCAAGAGGTGGTATTTCAATCGACCCATATTGCAATTATGGTAAGCCAGGAACTAAATGGGAAGAAGTAGCATTTAACCGTATGGCAAATCATGATATGTATCCAGAAAAAGTAGACAATAGATAACTTATTGCATTAAGAAACCCCTTATTGAGTTTAGGTCAATAAGGGGTTTTGTTTAATTATTAAAATGATTAAAATGCACCAAGTATTTCCTTGGCATTGGCAATTCGCTCAGGAGTAGGAGACTCAACACCCTCGAGACGGTATGGAATGCCAAGCTCAGCGTATTTTGGAACACCGAGACTGTGGTAAGGAAGAACCTCAACGCGCTCTACAGTCTTAAGAGTATCGATAAACTCGCGTGTGCGATGTAAAAGCTCATCGTTGTCACTGCCTCCTGGCACAAGTACGTGGCGAATCCAAATACGAATACCCATATCTGAGATTTCCTGAGCCATCTGAAGAATATTGGCATTGTCAACACCAGTAAGCTTCTTGTGCTCCTCAGGATCGATATTTTTAATATCAAGCATTACAGTATCAGTAACGCTCATAAGCTCTTTCCATTTGCTATAAAATGGCTCTTCGTGAGTGAAAGGCTGGCCTGCAGTATCGATGCAAGTTGTGATTCCTTTTGCCTTGGCTTTCTTAAATAAATCCAATACAAAATCAATCTGAAGAAGTGGCTCGCCACCGCTGACAGTGATTCCACCGTCCTTTTTCCAATATGGCTTGAAGCGCATAGCCTTCTCAAGTACCTGATCAGCAGTATACTGCTCACCCTGATGCTCAGCCCATGTCTCTGGATTGTGACAAAAAGCACATCTCATTTTGCAGCCATTTAAGAAAATCAAATATCTAACGCCTGGTCCATCAACGGCACCAAAGCTCTCAAACTTATTAATGTATCCTATAATTTCACTCATATCGTACCTCGTTCTAAAATCCACGACTCGTCGTGAGTAAATATATAAGCACTATAGATACGCTTGCGCCCCATCTAAGAAACGAGGACTCATCAAGGTCTTATAGTTGCTTATATATTTATTCACTGGAGTCTTGATTAAAATAAAAGCCTAGGTGGATAAGGATACATATTAAGCTGACCTTAAAGCACCGTCCCTACTTAGAGGGCATCATAGATGGCCTCTTATGTAGGGCAACGAGTGCGTCAAGAGCGAAAGCGCGTCAGCGAATATGTATCTTATGCACCGTAGGCTGTAGACTAGCCAAAGACTAGCGGTTTATTAAAGAGCCTCGTGGCATGTACGTGCGATAACGTCAAGCTGCTGAGTCTTTGTTAAGTCGATGAACTTAACAGCGTATCCTGATACACGGATTGTGAAGTTAGCGTACTCAGGCTTCTCAGGATGCTCCATAGCATCGATGAGCTTTTCCTTACCAAATACGTTAACGTTAAGGTGATGAGCACCCTGATCGAAGTAACCATCAAGAACGTTAACAAGGTTGTTTACGCGCTCTTCCTCAGAGTGACCAAGTGCACCTGGGTTGATTGTCTGTGTATTAGAGATACCATCAAGTGCCTCTTCGTATGGAAGCTTAGCAACAGAGTTAAGAGAAGCGATAAGACCGCTCTTCTCAGCACCGTATGCTGGGTTAGCACCTGGTGAAAGTGGCTCGCCTGCTGGTCTTCCGTCTGGAAGAGCACCTGTAGCCTTACCGTATACTACGTTTGAAGTAATTGTAAGGATAGATGTAGTAGGCTCTGAATCTCTATATGTATGGATGTGACGAAGCTTGCTCATGAATGTGCGGAGAAGCCATACAGCGATCTCATCAGCTCTGTCATCATCGTTACCGTAACGTGGGAAGTCACCTTCGATCTCGAAATCTGTAGTAACACCATTCTCGCCACGGATAGCCTTAACCTTTGCGTACTTGATAGCTGAAAGTGAATCTACACAGTGTGAGAATCCAGCGATACCTGTAGCAAATGAACGGCGTACGTGTGTATCAATAAGTGCCATCTGGCATACTTCATAGTAATACTTATCATGCATGTAGTGGATCATGTTAAGTGCTCCAACATACATGTGAGCTAACCAATCCATCATCTGATCGAACTTGTGCATAACCTCATCATAGTCAAGGTACTCAGATGTGATAGGTGTGTACTCTGGTCCAACCTGATCGCCAGACTTCTCATCGATACCACCATTGATAGCGTAAAGAAGACACTTAGCAAGGTTAGCACGAGCACCGAAGAACTGAAGCTCCTTACCTGTCTCTGTAGCAGATACACAGCAGCAGATTGAGTAATCATCGCCCCATGTAACTCTCATAACATCATCGTTCTCGTACTGGATAGAAGATGTGTTAACTGAAATCTTAGCAGCGTACTTCTTGAATGACTCAGGAAGACGGCTAGAGTACATAACTGTAAGGTTTGGCTCTGGTGAAGGTCCCATGTTCTCAAGTGTGTGAAGGAATCTATAACATGTCTTTGTAACCTGGTGACGACCATCAAGACCGATACCACCAACCTCAAGAGTAGCCCATACTGGGTCACCTGAGAATAACTGGTTGTAAGACTCGATACGAGCGAACTTAACCATACGGCACTTCATTGTGAAGTGATCGATGATCTCCTGAGCCTCAGCCTCTGTGATAACGCCGTTAGCAAGGTCACGTGTAAAGTAGATATCAAGGAATGTAGAAACACGACCTACTGACATAGCAGCACCGTTCTGAGTCTTGATAGCTGCAAGGTAACCGAAGTATAACCACTGAGCAGCTTCCTTAGCGTTAGCAGCTGGCTTAGAAATATCGAAGCCGTAAGAAGCAGCCATTTCCTTCATGCCCTTAAGAGCGTTGATCTGGTCTGTGATCTCCTCACGAAGCTGGAAGTCATAACGTCTCATACCCTGACGGTTTGTGTTAGCGAAGTCGATCTGCTTCTTCTCGATAAGGTAATCAATACCGTAAAGAGCAACTCTTCTGTAATCGCCGACGATACGTCCACGACCGTATGTATCTGGAAGACCTGTAAGGATCTTGTTGTGACGTGCCTTCATGATCTCAGGTGTGTAGATATCGAATACACCCTGGTTATGTGTCTTATGATATACTGTAAAGATTTCGTGAAGCTTCTCGCTTGGCTCATAGCCATACATCTTGCAAGACTGCTCAGCCATCTTGATACCACCGTAAGGCATGAATGCTCTCTTAAGTGGCTTATCTGTCTGAAGACCTACGATCTGCTCGAGATCCTTTGTCTCCTCTGCGATGTAACCTGGGCCATAAGAAGTAAGAGATGAAACAATCTCTGTCTCCATGTCAAGTACGCCGCCCTTAGCACGCTCAGCTGCCTGAAGCTCCTGGAGCTTGCCCCAAAGAGTGTTAGTAGCCTCTGTTGGATCTGCTAAGAATGACTCGTCTCCATCATATGGAGTGTAGTTGTTCTGGATGAAATCACGTACGTCTACGTTATCTTTCCAAACGCGACCTACGAATCCGTTCCATTGTGCGAAATCGTGATTTGCCATTTTATTATCCTTTCATTGTTTAAGGTTTATAGTTGTGAGCTAGTGGGGTTGTGTTAAAATTTTATCAATCAAGTTAGATAAAACTAACACCTTAGCTCATATTCACTATAACATAACTCTGATAAAAATTTCACAATGTATTCGAATAAATACATAATAAAAATGTATTTATCTAAATACAAAAAAATATAGGCAATAAACAATAGTTGGTGGGGAATATTCCATATGAACTAGGCGGATTTTAACTACTATATTAAAAGAGGAGACAAATTTTATAAAAAGTATTAAATTAATACTTTACTAATATTATTTTTTATGATACATTATCACTGTGCTTAAAATGTTACTAAAAAATAATTAATTTAAGGAGTAAAAATATGAAAAAGAAATTAGCTTTAATGCTAGCAACAATCACAACTGTTGCAAGCCTTTTCACAGGTTGTGGAGAGAAAGATGTAACTGGTAACTACGTAGCTACTTTGCGCTTCGCAGATTTAACTGATTTTGAAGACTCTGATGTAGAATCTATGGAGGAGATGGGAATTGATCCAAATACTCTTTCTTTTGATGTAAAACTTAATATGACAGACGATAAGAAATTTGATATGTCATTCGATACTACAGAGTTTAAGAAAGAATTCCAGAATGGATATACAACATATTTAAATGATCACATTGATGAAATTATTGATATGGCTCTTGCTGAATATGGTATGACAGTCGATGATGTAACAGATGAGGTGGCTATTGCAAATAATTATGAGTCTGCTGATGCTTTCCTCGAAGACATGAAGTCTCAGACTATTGAACAGACACAGCAGGCTATGGATGAGTACCTTGACGGAATCATTGAAGAAATGGAATCAGAAACTGTCTCAGGTACATACAAAGTATCTAAGAATACTGTTGTCTTTGTTGTTGAAGATGGTGATGAGTCAAGCCTTGATAAGGGAACAATCAATGATGATGGCTCTATCAAAGTTGTTTCAGAAGCAGACGGTAAGGAAGTTACATTTGATTTCCAGCTTCAGAAATAGTTAATAGATGAACAATATTTAAGGGATTGCTTCGGCAATCCCTTTTTTACTATTTTTTATTTTCTTCTTCAATTTTCTCGGAGAATGTTCCCATGTAAACATTTCCTTTGCCAAGTAAAAATTCCAGGTCGTCCATGAAGGCCTTTGTCTTCGGATCCTCCTCAAAGCCCTTGGACTTGATTTCTTTTAAGAACTGCTCCCCAAGCTTTGACTTGATGATGTAATCCTTGTCTTCGATTTCATCATTGAAGCTTCGATTCTTGACGTACTCGCCACGGAATTTCTTGTATTCAGCAGCCTTGACACCATCGTAAACCATCTGGTCCTGCTCGATGATGCGGATGCATTTGAGCATGTCCTCAGCATCGGATAGGGCGTTGTGCTCAACAAGTCCGCCTAGACCACAGATAGTCTTCATATCTGCAAGGGAAAGATTGGCGTCTAATCCACCTGTAATATCGAGGCTGACTTCCTTTTGGATGTTTTCAAAGGTGCTGATGAACTTAGCAACACTTCTTTTAAGTGGCTTCTCAAGAACTCGAGACTCGAAGTCTCGCTGGAAGCTATTTTTGTCTCCACCCCAGACGCATATTTTTCCAACCTGATATGCCTTTATGCGATTGATGAGCTCCGTCATTACCTCCTCATAGGTAGGGGCAAACTCTAGCTCCTCATTGGTAAGACCTGTAAGCTCTGTGATAAGTGGTGGGAGCTTATGGCCAGGGCGAAGCTGAACAGTAGAATAGAATCTATCAAGCTCCTTGTGCTCTGGGTTGGTGATAATAACACCAACTGAAATGACATCTTCGATAGAACTCTTTTTATATCGGGCGCTTAGATACTCGGCGTCCAAAAAGGCCTGATTCTTGCCCTTGAAACCTGCAGGTGCAGTCTGGCTAGGACCTTTAACTTTTTTCGATTGTGATTTATTCGAGTTTTGCTTGTCCAAAATTATCTCCATTTATAAAACATATTTGATGATTCATTGTACCATGTAAACCTCTTAAATGTAAAATGAACACCCTGTTATTTATAGAAGATTTAAGGTATAGTAAAAAGCGTAAGAAATTAACGGGAGGTCAGTATGGCTAAGGAAAAATGGAAAGCGGGAAATATGATTTATCCTCTTCCGGCAGTGCTTGTTACCTGCAGGAGCAAATCAGGTGAGGATAATGTTTTTACAGTGGCTTGGACTGGCACAGTCTGCACCAATCCGCCTATGGCATATATTTCCGTACGACCTAGCAGATATTCTTATAACATGATTAAAGAGACAGGTGAATTTGTGATTAATCTCACCACTGAGGAGATGGCTAAGGCCACAGATTATTGTGGCGTCACCAGTGGAAGAGATGTGGACAAGTTTCAGCGCTGCGGTCTTCACAAGGAGGAGGCAGACGAGGTGAATGTCCCAATGCTTGTTGAGTCGCCTGTAAACATAGAGTGTAGAGTCCGTGAGGCCCATGAATATGGCAGCCATACCATGTTTGTGGCAGATGTCATTTGCGTACATGCAGATGAGAAATACATGAATGAGTCAGGTAGATTTGAGCTTGAAAAATCAAATCCCCTTGCATACTCTCACGGCACATATTTTGGATTGACTAGTCCGAAGGGGACTTTTGGATATTCTGTAAAGAAAGGAAAAAAGAAAAAATGAATAAGACAATAAAGGGGTTATTTGATTTTATAGGCAAGGGACCATCTCAGTTTCATGTGGTAGAGACTGAGCGTCAGGCATTTTTGGCAGCTGGTTTTCAGGAGCTTTCTGAGTCAAAATCATGGAAGCTTAAGGCTGGCAAGAACTATTTTGTCACAAGAAATGGTTCTTCAATCATTGCTTTTAGAATGCCTAAAAAAGAATATGAGAGCTTTATGATTATCGCTTCTCACAGCGATTCTCCTACATTTAGAATCAAGGAAATGCCAGAGATGAAGGAGGGCCACTATGTAAAGCTCAACACAGAAAAATATGGTGGAATGCTTATGGCTCCTTGGTTTGACAGACCTCTTTCTATTGCAGGTCGTGCTCTCGTTAAGGGGAAAAATGAGCTTCAGGTAAAGCTTGTGGATTTGGATAAGGATTTGTGCATGCTTCCTTCTCTTGCTATCCATATGAATCGAGAGGCCAATGATGGCTACAAATACAACGCGCAAAAGGATATGCTTCCACTTGTTTCAATGAATGAAAAGTTCAACCTAAAGGAGCTTGTGGCTAAGCACCTAGATGTAAAGCCTGAGGATATCATTGGCTCTGATTTGTTCTTATATAATAGAGAAGAGGGCAAAGTCTGGGGAGCAGAGGATGAGTTTATTTCCTGCAGAAGACTTGATGATTTGCAGTGTTCTTACAGTTCTATGGAAGGTATTCTCGCTGCTAAAAATTCAGAGACGGCGGTACAGCTTCACGCTACATTTGACAATGAAGAAGTAGGAAGTGGAACAAAGCAGGGTGCTGATTCTACATTTTTATATGACACTTTAGTACGTATAAACGAATCTATTGGTGGCAATAATTCAAGACTTTTATCTGCTATCGCAAATTCATTTATGGTATCTGCTGACAATGCCCACGCGCTTCATCCTAATTATTCTGAAAAGAGCGACCCTACAAACAAGGTGTACATGAACGAGGGTATTGTTATCAAGTTCAACGCTAATCAAAAGTACATGACAGATGGGCTGGCATTTGGAATTTTCACTGAAATTTGCAAAAAGGCAAAGGTGCCATACCAGACATTTGTAAACCGTTCTGACGTGGCTGGAGGCTCTACACTTGGCAACATTTCCAACGCCCATGTTTCCATCAACGGAGTGGACATCGGATTGGCTCAATTGGCTATGCATTCTCCATATGAGACGGCTGGTGCAAAAGATACAGAATATTTAGTAAAATTAACGAAAACTTTTTACGAAACTGTTATTGAAAATCAATCAGGCCTTGCTTATACTGTGAAGTGATTTTTATAAAAAGTACGATTAAACAGGCAAATATGGGGGCTTGAGATGTTATTTAGACCATGCATCGACATTCACAATGGCAAAGTAAAACAGATAGTTGGTTCTACATTATCTGACCTTGGAAAGGAAAATGGACATCCACAGGAGAATTTTGTAGCGGATAAGGATGCTGCTTATTACGCTAATTTATACAAAAAAGATGGACTTCGTGGAGGCCACATTATCAATCTTAATAAGAAAAATACACCAGAATATGAGGCTTCTAAGGCAGAGGCTATGAAGGCGTTATCTACATTTCCAGGTGGCATTCAGTATGGCGGTGGTGTGGATGATTCCAATGCAAAAGAATTTATTGATGCAGGGGCTAGTCATGTCATAGTTACTTCGTATGTTTTCAATAATGGCCGAGTTGATTTTGAGGCTCTAAAAAAGCTTTCTGGAATTGTGGGTAGAGAGCATTTAGTTCTTGATTTGTCATGCACTAGAGTTGATGACAAATACTACATTGTCACAGATCGTTGGCAAAAGATTTCAAAAGAGATTATTACATACAATTTTTTAGATAAATTGGCATTCTACTGTGATGAATTTTTGGTTCATGCAGCAGATGTTGAGGGGAGAGGAAGTGGCATAGATAGAGATTTAGTAGGATTTTTATCTGGCTACAAGAGGGTGCCTATTACATATGCTGGCGGTGTTCACGATTATAGTGATATTGAAACCATCAGCTATCTTTCTGATAACAATATGGATTTCACTGTAGGTTCATGTCTTGATTTGTTCGGCGGAAAGCTTTCCTACGAGAGAATAATTAAGCAGATTTCTACTAGAGAATAAAATACATTTCATAATTATTAGAATTAGGAGGCAACGATGTTTAAGGTAAACACTAATTTTCAAAAGCTACCAGGTAGCTATCTTTTCTCAACAATAGCCAAGAAAGTGGCTGCTTATAGCGAGGCTAATCCAAATGCTGACATTATCAGACTTGGTATTGGTGATGTTACTCAGCCAATCGCACCAGCTATGATTTCTGCTCTTCACAGCGCAGTAGACGAGATGGGCGATGCTAAGACTTTCCACGGATATGCACCTGATTTAGGTTATCCATTCCTTCGCGAGGCAATCGCTAAGAATGATTACCAGGCAAGAGGTTGTGATATTTCCGCAGATGAGATTTTTGTTTCTGATGGAGCAAAGTCTGATTCAGCTGATATTCAGGAGCTTTTCTCTGCAGATGCTCGCATTGCAGTTTGCGATCCTGTTTACCCAGTTTATGTTGATTCAAATGTAATGGCTGGTCGTTGTGGTACTTATGATGAAAAGTCTGGCAAGTGGTCAGATATTATCTATATGCCTACTACAGCTGAGAATCATTTCGTGCCAGAGTTCCCTAAGGAGACTCCAGACGTAATTTATCTTTGCCTTCCAAACAATCCTACTGGAACTACTCTTACAAAGAGCCAGCTTCAGCTTTGGGTTGATTATGCTAATAAAAATGGCAGCCTCATTATTTTTGATGCAGCTTATGAGGCTTATATTTCAGAGGATGATGTTCCTCATTCAATCTATGAGTGTACTGGTGCAAGAACTTGCGCAATCGAGATTCACTCATTCTCTAAGAATGCTGGATTTACAGGTGTACGTCTTGGATACACTGTAGTACCTAAGGATTTAGTATTTGACGGTGTGGCTCTTCACGGAATGTGGGCTCGTCGTCATGGCACAAAGTTCAACGGTGCTCCATATATTATCCAGAAGGCTGGCGAGGCTGTTTATTCTCCAGAGGGTAAGGCCCAGATCAAGGAGCAGGTTGGATATTACATGAACAATGCCAAGACAATCTACACAGGTCTCAAGGATGCTGGCTTCGAAGTATACGGTGGTGTAAATGCACCTTATATTTGGCTCAAGACTCCTGAGAAGATGACATCATGGGATTTCTTTGATTAC
Source organism: Pseudobutyrivibrio sp. AR14 (assembly GCF_900101325.1). Lineage (NCBI taxonomy): Bacteria > Bacillati > Bacillota > Clostridia > Lachnospirales > Lachnospiraceae > Pseudobutyrivibrio > Pseudobutyrivibrio sp. AR14. Next base: position 155,085 of record NZ_FMUY01000004.1, on the reverse strand, counting down.
TTATTAGAGAAGGTTCAGATTGTTGGTACACCAGGTGCTGGTTTTGGACCTTCAGGCGAGGGCTACTTTAGACTTACAGCTTTCGGTTCTGCTGAGAACACACTCAGAGCTATCGAGAGAATTAAAAACATTTAATATTAAGAGAGGCATCGATAGATGTTTTGGGCAAAATACGGTAAGGGATTTTTCAAAAGAAAAGCGGTTGTAGTAACATTTGCAATTCTGTTTGTTGCAGGGCTTTTGTACCATTCTGGCTTTTTAGGCGGAGAGGACAAGAGAATAAGAGTGACCTGTGTGGGCGATAGTTTGACATACGGTAGTGGTGTGCTTAAAACTCGAGAGATTAATAGCTATCCAGCACAGCTTCAGACCAAGCTTGGTCCATCTTATTTGGTATCCAATTTCGGACTTAGAAATGGTACAGCTTCCGTTACAGGAAATTTGCCTTATATCAATTCAGGAGAGTACGCAGATTCTCTCAAATCAAAGCCTGATATAGTTGTTCTTATGTTGGGTACCAATGATACGAAGATTATTAATTGGGATGCTGATGAATACAAAGAGGGGCTTTCAGAGATTGTCGCTTCCTATTTAGATTTGAAAACACAGCCTAAGGTTTACCTAGTTCGCAGTCCTTATTGTTTTTCAGTTGAGGGCGGAGAATTGGCTGAGTACGGCATACAGCCAGCTGTTGTAGCTGATGAATTGGGCCAGATAGCTCAGGAAGTGGCTTCGGAGTATTCCATAGAATATATCGATATGTATCGGGTTACTGATGGTAAGACCGACTTATATACATCGGATGGTATTCACTTTAACAAGGATGGATATCAGCTCATTTCCAATACAATCTATAATGTAATTAAATAAAATGTAAAATAATTATGAAACCCGTTGACAGATTATGTTAACGGGTTTATATTTATATCAACACATGAACAATTATTCATACGTTCAGATGAAAATATAAATTTTATGGAGGAAAAAGATATGAAGAAGACTTACAAGATTGACGTTGATTGCGCAAACTGCGCTAACAAGATGGAGGAGGCTGCTAACAACACAGCTGGTGTTGCTAATGCAGTAGTTAATTTTATGGCATTGAAGATGTCTGTTGAATTTGAAGATGGAGCAGACACAAAGTCAGTTATGGAAGAGGTTCTTAAGAACTGCAAAAAGGTAGAGGATGATTGCGAGATTTTCCTTTAATTAGTTATTTTGATTGGAGTTAGCTATGAACAAGAAGCAAAAGAAGGTCTTAACAAGAATAATAATAGCATCGGTGTTGATGATAATTTTGGTCTTACTGCCACTTGAGGATTATCCATTGGTGCGTTTCATATTATTTATGGTTCCATATTTTACCGTGGGCTACGATATTTTGCTAAAGGCATTTAAGGGAATCAAAAACAAGCAGGTGTTTGATGAGAATTTCCTTATGGCAATTGCGACAGTAGGTGCCATCGCCCTTGGCGAGTACACAGAGGGTGTTGCGGTTATGCTTTTTTACCAGATTGGAGAACTTTTCCAGTCATACGCTGTAGGTAAGAGCCGCAGGAATATTTCCCAGCTTATGGACATAAGACCGGATTTTGCCAATATCATGGTTGACGGAGTGCTAGAGCAGGTTGATCCAGATGATGTTGAAATCGGCAGCGAGATAGTAGTTCAGCCAGGTGAGAAGATACCTATCGACGGTGTTGTAATCGATGGCAACGCTACTCTTGATACAGCAGCACTTACAGGCGAGAGCGTACCTCGCACAGCTAAAATTGGCGATGAGGTCATCTCTGGCTGTATCAATATGTCAGGTGTTTTGACGATTAGAACCACTAAGGAATTTGGTGAGTCTACAGCATCAAAGATTCTGGACTTGGTTGAAAATGCATCATCTAAGAAATCTAAGCCAGAAAACTTTATCTCAAAATTTGCGAGAATTTATACACCAGTTGTATGCTATTCAGCCCTAGCGCTTGCTGTAATTCCACCTGTTGTCAGATTGATAATGGGCATTGATCCACTTTGGACACAGTGGGTATATAGAGCCCTTACATTCCTTGTAATCAGCTGTCCATGTGCGCTTGTTATCAGTATTCCACTTACATTTTTTGCAGGCATTGGCGGAGCCAGCCGAGCAGGTGTATTGGTAAAGGGTTCTAACTATTTAGATGCGCTTTCACGTTCTAAAATTGTTGTAATGGACAAGACTGGTACACTTACAAAGGGTGTATTTGAAGTTACAAAAGTACAGGCTGTAGATATTTCTGAGGAAGAGCTTCTTGAGATGACTGCTATGGCTGAGGCATTTTCTAATCATCCAATTTCTCGCAGCCTTAAGGAAGCTTATGGTAAGCCTATAGATACATCCCTTGTCAGTGATGTGGAAGAAATTTCAGGCCACGGAGTAAAGGCAAATGTTTCTGGCAAGGTAGTTCAGGTTGGCAACGAAAAGCTTATGAATTCAATTGGAGTTCAGGTTGAAGATATCGTTGAACCTGGCACTGTAATTCATGTGGCAATAGATGGCAAATATCATGGTTATATCCTGATTTCTGATATGCTGAAGGAACATTCTAAAGAGGCCATTATAGGTCTTAAAAGGGCTGGAATCAGCAAGACTGTTATGCTTACAGGCGACAGCAAGAAAGTGGCTGATTTAGTTGCTGCAGACTTGGGATTAGACGAAGTATGTGCGGAACTTTTACCTGGAGACAAGGTGTCAAAGGTAGAGGAGCTTTTGGCCACAAAAACAGACAAGGAGCAGCTTATATTTGTAGGCGATGGAATCAACGATGCTCCTGTTCTTTCTAGAGCTGATATCGGTGTTGCAATGGGTGCATTGGGAAGTGATGCAGCCATAGAGGCAGCAGATGTAGTTCTCATGGATGATGACCCAAGCAGCATTGTTAAGGCTATTGGCATCTCAAAGAAGTGCATGAGAATCGTATACGAGAATATTTATTTTGCCATCGGCATAAAGGTTGCATGTCTTATTCTTGGTGCAGTTGGTATTGCGAATATGTGGATAGCGATTTTTGCAGATGTAGGAGTAATGGTTATTGCAGTGCTCAATGCTATACGAGCATTATCTGTAAAGAAATATAAATAGAAGATTTGGGTTTGAAAGAGTGAAAGATGTAGGGCGTTCTGTTGTGGGTGACAGAATGCCCTGTGCTACACTTCGATTGAAAAAGCGTAGCGGCAGGTGTAAAGTAATAACTGTAATTATTTTTGAAAGGTAGATAAGAGATGGGAAAGCATGCAGAGTGCTGTGAAGAGCATTGCGTACACACTAATTTAGTTAATAAGGTTTTAAAGGATCTTCCAGACGAAGATGCTTTATATGATCTTGCCGAGTTATTCAAGGTTTTTGGTGATAGTACTCGCGTGAGAATATTATTTGCGCTGTTTGAATCAGAGCTTTGCGTCTGTGATATTTCAGAGAGTCTTGATATGACTCAGTCTGCAGTGTCACACCAGCTTCAGATTCTCCGCACAAATAAGCTAGTAAAGAGCCGTAGAGAGGGCAAGCAGATGTATTATAGCCTAGCTGATGAGCACGTTGTAACCATCATTGCACAGGGCTTGAGCCACATATTAGAGTAGGCGTTTATAAATTGTCGGAATATCAGAAACTTCATGCTAAATTCTAACAATTAAATTTTAAAAAAATCGTTGACAAAGCCCTTGTTCTCATATATACTCCTTATTGTTCGCGAGAGAGATACGAAAGAAAAGCGAGCAACAAATATCGGGGTGTGGCTCAGTTTGGCTAGAGCACCTGGTTTGGGACCAGGGGGTCGCAGGTTCGAATCCTGTCACCCCGACTTAGAAATAAATATTAATATGCGGGTGTGGTTCAATGGTAGAACATCAGCCTTCCAAGCTGAATACGTGGGTTCGATTCCCATCACCCGCTTTTTATTTTCTAAGATATATTAATACGTGTCAGTAGCTCAGCTGGATAGAGCAACGGCCTTCTAAGCCGTGGGTCGGGGGTTCGAATCCCTTCTGGCACATTGATACGGTTTATATTTATCAGTATGGTGGGTGTGGCACAGCTGGTTAGCGCGTCGGATTGTGGTTCCGAAGGTCGAGGGTTCGAACCCCTCTACCCACCCTGTTGCGGTAGCAACATCGCACGTTGGGCTATCGCCAAGCGGTAAGGCACCAGATTTTGATTCTGGCATTCGCTGGTTCGAATCCAGCTAGCCCAGTTTCGGATCTATGCCTTTTTCTTTTAGCTAGATACCGCTTAGTAATTGAATATGGGGTTGTAGCTCAGTTGGTAGAGCACCTGACTTTTAATCAGGTTGTCGGGAGTTCGAGCCTCCTCAGCCTCAGCAAATGAAAGACCTTGAAGCTTTTGCTTCAGGGTCTTTTTCGCATGTACATATAAACGGACACAACTGTATCTTATAATTATATTTGTAAGGACAATTGCAAAGTGGATAACTTGACAATATGTTCTATACGACATATTATAACTATAGGAAGGACTTATATTAATGTACGAGATTGAGCTGTACGATATGGAGGATGGAAGATGTCCTGTGCAAGAATTCTTGGATTCATTGGAACCAAAAATGCATGCGAAAGCACTTAGAACTATTGATTTATTAGAGGCAAATGGTCCACAGCTTAGGGAACCACACTCTGGACCGATAGGAGATGGAATATTTGAGCTTAGGACAAAGCAAGGCTCTAATATAACAAGAGTGTTCTATTTTTTCTTTGTTGGTCAAAAAGCAGTTCTTACTAATGGATTTGTGAAGAAGACTCAAAAGACACCAAAAGCAGAGATTGAACTGGCGAAGAAATATAAAGCTGACTATGAACGGAGGAATTGTAAATGAGCAGTTATAGAGAATATAAAGAAAAAGCTTTAAAGGACCCTGAGGTTAAAGCTGAGTATGATTCGCTTGAAGCAGAATATGACATTATACAAGCAATGATTGATGCTCGTATTAACCAGCATATGACACAGAAGGATCTTTCTGCAAAAACAGGTATTACTCAAGCAGATATTAGCAGAATAGAGAATGGGACGCGTAATCCTAGCCTTGCTATGGTAAAAAGGCTTGCAGAAGGTTTGGGGATGCAGTTGAAGCTAGAACTTGTACCACGAACAGCAAAACAATGACTTTTGTTTTGTAAATGGTGGTTTAACCAAGAAATGCAGATGCTACAAATCCCTTTCTTTTAGTATTTTGTGGGGCGAAGAATCTGTTCGAGCCTCCTCAGCCTCAGCAAAGAAAAGCACGTAAGCATTGGCTTAAGTGCTTTTTATTTTATGAACTATCCGGAAAATCCGGATAGTTCAAAGTGTGACAATTTGTCACGAGTTGGTTACAGGTTGTAACCAACTAAGAAATTAAAACATATACAGTGTAGCATAATTATGCTACAATAAAGACAAATAAGGAGGTGTTTATTATGCCAACAATTATGCCTATTAGAGATTTAAGAAATACAAGTGAAATATCAGAAATTGCACATAGAAAAAAGGAACCTATTTTTATCACAAAAAATGGATATAGTGATCTTGTGGTTATGAGTGCAGAATTATACGAGAAGTTTGCAAGAGAAAATCGCATAGATCAGGCTATTTTTGAGGCAGAGCAGGAGTTTGCTGAGACAGGCAAGACAGTAGATGCGAAGGAAGCTTTTGCAGAATTGGAGAAAAAGTATTTTGAATAAATACATTGTAGAATTAATGCCAAGAGCATATAGGGATATTGAAGAAATATATGCTTATATTGCTTATGAAAAGTTATCTCCTGAAAATGCAAAGGGGCAGATTGATAGAATAAAAGAAGTTATACTAGGGCTCGATATATTGCCTGAATCTCATCAAGATAGAATAACTGGTAGATATGCAGGTAAAGGATATAAACAATTAATTATTGATAACTATATTGCTATATTTAGAATTGATGAAGGTAATGGTAGAGTTTTGGTTGTTACTGTGCAGTATCAGGGAAGAGATATATAGTGATAGTAGGTTTAACCTGTGGTTTAACTTAAAAATGCAGAGGCAACAAATGCCTTTCTTTCAATATTTTTTGAGACCGAGATGAGTTCGAGCCTCCTCAGCCTCAGCAATTAGACGCGTAAGCAATCGCTTACGTGTTTTTTATTTTATCAACTATCCGGTTCTATCAGATGGTTTTACTCGTGACAAATTATCACATCTTAGGGTATAATTAAATTGTGCACAACTGGTGACAATTTGTCACCGACTGAAAAGGGTATATAATTGCAGTAATGGAAGTATAAATTAAGTTTTAAAGAGGGACAGCATAAATGCTTTACAGAAATAATAAATATGGGCAGCCAATTTCGATTTTAGGATATGGCTGTATGCGATTTACTACTAAGGCTGGTTCGATTGACATTGATAAGGCTGAGAAGGAAATTATGGCAGCTTATGAGGCTGGAGTTAATTACTATGACACAGCCTATGTGTATCCTGGTAGTGAAGCTGCATTAGGTGTTATTCTAGAGCGCAACAATATACGTGAGAAGATTAACATAGCAACAAAGCTTCCTCAGTATCTGGTGAAAAATAGAGAGTCACTTGATAAGTATTTTGATGAGGAATTAAAGCGTCTTAAGACAGATTACATAGATTATTATCTTATGCATCACATGACTGCCATTAATCAATGGGATAAGCTGGAGCAGCTAGGCATCAGAGACTGGATTAAGGAGAAAAAGGAATCTGGGCAGATTAGAAATATTGGTTTTTCTTATCATGGCAATACAGAGGATTTTATTGGTATTTTGGATTCCTATGATTGGGATTTTTGCCAGATTCAGTACAACTATGTGGATGAGCATACCCAGGCGGGATTAAAGGGGCTTAGGCATGCAGCTGAAAAGGGAATCCCTGTAGTTATTATGGAGCCACTTAGAGGCGGTAAGCTTGTGAATCTTTTGCCGGAAAAGGCGAAAAAGGAAATTGCTGCATCACCAAAGGAATATACTAATGCAGAGCTTGGGCTGAGATGGCTGTGGAATCAGCCGGAGGTTACATGTGTGCTTTCAGGTATGAATTCTCCAGAGATGGTAGCAGAGAATTGCAGGATTGCATCAGATGCAGAGGCTGGGTCTTTTGATGCAGATGATTTCGCATTAATTGAAAAGGTAAAGGAAGCAATACGTGAGACAGAGAAAGTGGGCTGTACAGGATGTAGATATTGTATGCCTTGCCCAAAGGGGGTGGATATTCCAGCCCTGTTTAGAAGCTACAATATGACATCTCTAGAGGGCAAGCCTCATGCTAGATTTGAGTATGCTCAGACAGTAGGTTTGAAAAGTGAGCCTGCCTTTGCAACTCAGTGTATAGAATGTGGAAAGTGCGAGCAGCATTGCCCGCAAAATATTCCAATCAGAAGGATGCTAAAAGAAGCTGACAGGGTGGTGAGACCATTGCCATATAAAATAGGAATTAATATAGTAAGAAAATTTTTCTTAAAGAAGTAATGGATTAGATCCCAGAGGGCTATTTCTGGGATCTTTCTTATGTATTTTTTATGCTGTTTTGTAGTTCCCACGTTCTTCCGGAAAGATATAGGTGGTAGCAAAGGTCGTAGTCTGTTAAGTCAATGTTTGTCAGTTCTACGATTTTTGCAATTCTATATTTAAGAGTGTTGTGGTGAATATGTAATTCCCTAGCGGTGTTGGTGAGGTTTTGTCCAAACCGTATATACGTTAATAGGGAAATGACATATTCACTATTTTTTTCTTTATCTATCTTGTCCAGTGCAGTGATGGCAGGATGGATAAGATAATTGATATTGTGACTATCAGCGTAGGTAAGGATTAGTTGGTCCAGGATATGCTTTGAAAAGAAAATAAAAGTATCCTTTAGGCCAAGTCTTTTTCCCAGAGTGAGGGCAGAAAGTGCATTTAGATATTCATCAGCCACAAGTGAAAGCTCTGTAAACTGGGTGCTGATACCAGCCTGAAGCTTATACTCTTTTAAAAGCGCCATAAGAGGAGCGTAGTTGTAGTCCTCTTCAAAGCTAGTAGCTGATGTGTCAAAAAGCACAATCAAGCGATTTTGATGGATAAATACAGTTGGCCTGTTAAGGAGATTGTGGAGCTTTCTTTTTAAAAGATACAATTGCTCTACAGCAAGCTCTGTCTTAGAAACAGGCTCTATGGTTATGACAAATAATCTCTCAAGCAATCTGATATTCAAAGCCGAAAAGCGATCATTGATAACGCTGGCATCAGTGGTCTTTCTTTCTACTAATGATTCTAAAAATGCTTCAACTTTTGAATTTGAAAATTTATATTTTATGCTGCTGGTGGACATTAAAATGGCAATGAGATTACTCAGGTTGCCAAGTATTTCCTTTTCTATGTCAGTGATTTTATGGTTGTATTCAAGGAGTTTTAAGTAGCCTAAAGTGGTGCGGCCCTGGATGATTTTGGCCACAAGCTGACGGTGATTTTCCATGCCGTATTCCCAGACGAATTTTTCCTCGGTGGAAATATCATCCTCCATAATGAGATTAGTGTATTCCTCTTTTACATATCCATTAGTGAGAATCCAGTCCCAGAATGGCTCATCCTTTACTGATTCGCCGCCGGACTGGGCGATAAAGCACATGGAAATATCTACAAGCATAAGGGGCTGACCCAGTATGCGGTGTCCCACATCTAAAAGATTTTGGATGTCATTGCTTTCATTCATTTCTTTTATAAAAGTAGAAGTGCAGTTTGCAATATAAAGTTCTTCCTCTGTTTTATTCTTAAACTCCATGGAATCCTTCCTTTCTACATCAATTATATTGTAACAAGGGAGAAAAGCTTTGTCAGTAGACAACAAAAAATCTTCACAATAGACGGCAAAAAGACAAAAAGATTTTGTGACAAAGAAGTCTGGAGGCAGTATTATTTAACTATAGGAAACGAAGAACTTAATATTTCTCGATGCTAAAATTAAATTACTAGATTGTTAATTTTGTAACGGTTTAACTGGCAAATGAAAAGGAGTTTAATATGTACGAGAATTTATTTTCAAGTAAGAACATCGGTACTATGACTGTACCAAACAGAACTGTAATGACAGCTATGGGAAATTATCTTGCTGATGAGGGCGGATATGTTTCTGAAAAGGACATTGCTTTTTATGGCGCAAGAGCAAAGGGCGGTACAGGTCTTGTTATTACTGAGTGTACTGCAGTAGATTCAAAGTCTGGATTGGGAAATGACAGAGAAATCGTAGTAGATGACGACAAGTACATTCCTGGTCTTAAGAAGCTTGCAGATGAAGTACACAAGTATGGTTCAAAGCTTTGTGTCCAGATTTATCACCCAGGTCGACAGGGGATTGCTGTGGTAAATGGCGTGGAGTCAATGAAGTCAGCAAGTGCTACAGAGTGTCAGATTGTTCACCAGCCTACACACGAGATGACTAAGGACGAGATTAAGGAAATGGTGGGCAAGTTTGCTTCTGCAGCTAGACGTATCAAGGAAGCAGGAGCTGATGCTGTAGAGATTCACGGCGCTCATGGCTATTTGATTGGTCAGTTCTCAAGTCCATATACAAATAAGAGAACAGATGAGTACGGCGGAAACTTTGAAAATAGAATGAGATTCTTCGGAGAAATTATCGACGCTGTTAGAGCAGAGGTTGGCAAGGACTTCCCAGTTATCGCACGTTTTTCTGTTGATGAGCACATGGAATATGTAGGTCAGCCTGATGAGGGACTTCACCTTGCAGACGGTGTTGAGATTGGAAAATACCTTGAAGCTAAGGGTGTAGACGCACTTGATGTAAGTTCTGGTATTTATGAGACAATGAATACAGCATGGGAGCCAGTTGGATTTGACCAGGGATGGAAAATTGAGGGACCTGCATCAGTAAAGGCTGCTGTAAATATCCCAGTAATTGGCGTAGCTGTAATCAGAGATCCAGAATATGCAGAAGAATTATTAAAAGATGGCAAGCTTGATTTCGTAGGAAGCGCTAGAGCATTTTATGCTGATCCAGAGTGGGCTAACAAGGCTAAATGTGGTAAGGCCTGCGACATCAGAAAATGTATTTCTTGCTTATATTGCATGGAATCACTTATGTCTGCTAACGCTGAAACACCAATGGGCTGCTCAGTAAATTTTGAGGCTGGTAAGGAAAATCAGTATCAGGCTGAGGAACTTCCAAAGAATGGCGCGGGGAGAACTGTTGCAGTAATCGGCGCAGGTCCTGCAGGTCTTGAGGCAGCTAGAATCCTTGCAATCAGAGGATTTAAGCCAGTTGTATTTGAAAAGCAGTCACGCTTAGGTGGTCAGGTATATCTTGCAAGCAAGCCACCAAAGAAGGAAAAGACAGCTTGGTTAATTGACTATGAAAAGGGTCAGTTAGAAAAGCTTGGAGTAGAAATCAGATTAAACACTGAGGCTACTGTGGAGACTATCAAGGAGCTTAAGCCATACGCTGTATTTGTGGCAACAGGCTCAACACCAGTAATGCCAAAGTCTATTAAGGGATTAGAGGGTGAGAATGTGCATACACCAGTTGAGATTCTTGATGGTACAGTTAAGCTTTCGAATAAGAAGGTTTGTGTAGTAGGTTCAGGTATGACTGGTATTGAAACAGCTGAGCTTTTAAGCGAGCAGGGCAATGATGTAACAGTATTTGAGATGGCTGATGATATCGGACCAGGTCTTTTCTTCCAGAACCTTGTGGATGTAATGTCTAGAATCGCACCTAAGAATGTGGCTATGTATCCAAAGCACAGACTTGTGGAAATTGATGGCAACAAGGTGGCATTTGAGACTACAGATACAAAGGAAGCTGTAAGCTTTGAGTTTGATGAGGTAGTTGTATCTCTGGGTGTAGCAGCAAATAAGGCTGCAAATGAAGAGATTGCAGCTGCATTTGACAATGTAAGATTCCTTGGAGATGCACTTTCAACAGGTAGAATTGCAGCAGCAATTAAGACAGGATATCTTGCAGCAGCAGAATTATAAACCTTAGTATAATAGATGTTATTGGAGCCTTCAGATTAATCTGGAGGCTCTTTTACCGTACTCCCGTTGTTAAATAAAAACCTGCAAAATGTAGCGTAAGTATGCTACGATAACTTTAATTAAGGAGGTAACTATGCTACAGGAAATACAGCCAAAGAAATTAGTAAACACATATAGAGTTGGGGAAAAAGCTGATGCAGATAGCATCATTCTTTTTCATGATAATGGAAGATTCTTGGCTAGGATAGATGAAAAAGAAAAGACTATTACTTATCCTAGGTTAAAGGATTTTGGTGTTGAGTTATCTACAGTATTTCTTTTTTCTATAGATGATGAGAAATTCTTTTTGGTATACGAGACAGATGGAATAGCAGAGTCAGATTTTCCCGCGGATTTTGAGTTTTATGATATGAAGCAGTTTAGGAGAGAATATCTTTTTCCAAAGCATTATGTTTTTGCTGCTTTTACAGCAGTACAGTTGGCAGAATGGTACGAGGGGACAGTATACTGCGGTAAGTGTGGCTCTAAGACTAAGCACTCTGAGACTGAGAGAGCAAAGGTCTGTCCAAATTGCGGGAAAGTTGTTTATCCACGTATAAATCCTGCGGTTATAGTGGGGGTGACTAATGGTGATAGACTCTTACTGACTAAGTATAGGGTTGGATACTCAAATAATGCTTTAGTAGCTGGCTTTACGGAAATAGGTGAGACACTAGAAGAGACTGTAGAGCGGGAAGTCATGGAGGAAACAGGACTTAAGGTGAAAAATATCCGCTATTATAAATCTCAGCCATGGGGAATTGCCAGTGATATTTTGATGGGCTTTTACTGTGATGTAGATGGAGATGATGAAATAAAGATGGATGAATCTGAGCTTAAATATGCTCAGTGGGTTCCAAGAGAAGAAATAGAGTTGCAGCCACTTGAATATAGTCTTACCAACGAGATGATGAAAATGTTTAAAGAATCAAAAGTTTGACTATAAATACTTTTGAAAAGCGTGGATTTGCCAGTTTTTGATTTCAATTTGAGTGATTTTGCAAAGAGTCATTATTATATAATCTAGGAGTAAGGGGATATCCCAAAATATTAGTATATGAAATTACTCTTGGGAGGAATGATGATTTATAAATTTGAGGATTACAAAAAAGTTGAAATAAAAAGAAATCATCTTAATCTAGGCCAGACTAGAGAAGACGGGGCAAGCTTTCAGGTAAATAGCCGCTACATTGAAAAGGATGGCAGACCTTGGATTGGGGTCATGGGAGAGTATCACTATGTGAGAGACTCTCGTGAAAATTGGGAAGAAGAACTTCGCAAAATGAAAGCCGGTGGAATCAACACAGTTGCTTCCTATGTATTTTGGATTTATCACGAGGAAATTGAGGGAGAATATGATTTCACTGGTGATAGAAATCTAAGAGAATTTGTTGAGCTATGTCAAAAGCTTGGACTTTCATTTGTACTTCGAATTGGACCATGGTGTCATGGCGAAGTGAGAAATGGAGGCTTTCCAGATTGGCTTTTGAAAAAGGGCTGTAAGCTAAGAGAAAACGACCCTGAATATCTCAGCCTTGTAGAGGTTTGGTATAGAAAAATATTTGAACAGGTTGAGGGATTATTTTTCAAAGATGGTGGTCCTATTATGGGCATCCAAATAGAAAATGAGCTGACTGATAATGCTGAACATTTAGGTGAGCTGAAAAAGATAGCTCTAAGAATTGGCTTTGATGCACCTATTTGGACGGTTACTGGGTGGAATAGCATCTACGGTGCAAAGTTCCCACTAAAGGAGTTCTTACCGGTGTTTGGGGCCTATGTGGATGCACCTTGGCTTGACCACACCGATAGATTACCACCTTCAAAGCATTATACATTTGATACCTGTAGAAATGATGCTGCTATAGGCATGGATTTGATAAAAGATGTAGATGACGATGGATGGAGACTTCCTTATGAGGACTATCCATTTGCTACATGTGAACTGGGAAGTGGACTTCCTGCTTCGTATATACGTAGACCATTTGTCAGCCCAATGGATGCCTATGCCCTTAGCCTTGTAAAGCTAGGCTGTGGTAACAATCTGGTAGGTTACTACATGTATCACGGTGGAACCAACAAAATAGGTAAGCTATCTACTTTGCATGAGAGCAAGGCTACTGGATATCCTAATGATTATGCGATTTTAAACTATGATTTTCAGACTTGTATTGGTGGGTACGGACAGATAAGAGACCAGTACAAGCTGCTTAATCTAATTCATTTATTCTTAAATGATTTTGGAGATATACTTGCACCAATGGAACATGTTCCAGCAGAACAATTCGTAAATGCGGATGACGATGCAGACCTTAGATACTGTATGAGAACCGACGGTGAAAGTGGATTTGTATTTGTCAATCATCATCAAAGAGGGATGATTCTAAAGGATGTTGTTGATGCCAACATTGATACAGGTAAAGTGACATTTCCTTCTATGAATTTTACAGGGCAGGTGGCATGCATTCTTCCATTTAATATAAGGCTTGGAGACAGATTGCTAGACTACGCTACAGCTCAGCTCTTATGTCAGGATGGCAGTACTTTTTATTTTGCGGCAGTTCCAGGCAACGCGCCAAAGTATTCAATTGATGGAATAGTCTATGAGGTGGACATGACTGCAGATGATACCGAGCTTAAAGTAGGTGATATCAGTATCATCACATTGTCATGGGAGAGGGCTCTTGACCTTAGAAAAGTAGATGGAGAGATTTACTTTGATGAGGCTGTTATGACTGTATCAGAGTATGTTTTAGAGAATATCGACAATCCATTTTCTTTATCATATCCGGAGATGTTTGCGCTAGGAAATGGTTCTCGAAATATAACATATAAGAAGATAATTGCTCAATCGCCAGAAGGCCTGGTTGAAATCAAAGAAAAATATGATGTTGCTCAACTATATGTGGATGGAAAACTAGTAGCAGATAGTTTTTATATTGGGGTGCCATGGCAGGTAAGTGCATCCCTTATATTATATGGAAGAGATGCATATATCGTTTACAGTGATTATGATGATGTAAATGTATACCGAGACTATGATAATTGCTAGTGAGTAAGGCTTTATTTATATAGAAGATTTATTATAGTAATTATGACGATGTAAGCCTGTATTAGGCAGGGAGATTGCAGTAGAATTCCTAGGATTCTTGTGGCATAATACATTTCAAAATGCAATAAAAGAGGTAGTGTCATGAAAGAGAACATCGTTTTAATTGGTATGCCTGGAGTTGGAAAGAGTACTCTTGGTGTTGTTTTAGCAAAGCAGTTGGGATACGAATTTGTAGATGCAGATTTGTTGATTCAAAAGCGTGAGAATCGTCTTTTGAAAGAGATAATTGCTGATGAAGGCGTAGAAGGCTTTATGCAGATTGAAAACGATGTTAATGCAAGCATCGAGACATCAAAGACAGTTATTGCAACAGGCGGTAGCGTTATCTATGGTAAGGAGGCTATGGCTCATCTTCAGGAGATTGGTACAGTAGTTTATTTGAAGCTTGACTATGATACTCTTGATGGAAGACTTGGTAGCTTAAAGGGAAGAGGCGTAGTTTTAAAGGACGGCCAGGACCTTAGAGCTCTCTATGAAGAGAGAGTTCCACTTTATGAGAAATACGCAGATGTTATCGTAGATGAGGGTGGACTTGATCTTGAGGCTACACTTGAGGCGGTATTAGAGCAGTTATAATACTGCGCTAGCTAATGGAAATCGTGGGCAATGCCTATTATTATAAAAGGAGTTGAAGCTTTATTAGCTGCAACTCCTTTTTTTTATCGCTCCGAAACCTTTTTGTATTCTGTTTTAACTAGCCATTTCTGGTCGATGACTTTCAGCTCATCGCCAAAGAGGATGTGAAGTCTAACAGATGATGGCTGCTTTTCAATGTCCTTCACAGTGCCCTCGCCGAATTTAGGGTGTGTGACTGTGTCGCCAATTTCGTATTTGATTTTGGCGTTTTCCATGTTCTTGATGGCACGCTGTGTGCGGTATGTATCAAGAAGCTGTACCTGCTTGTGGTCAACGCTTGGTCGCTCGAGAACTGATTCGTAGTCTATTTTTTTGATGCTAGATTCTTCTATATAATAATCTGCTGGGATGGCGCCGATAAGTGAGCAGCAGTATTTCCATGCACTGCCGTGAACGCCAGGCTGCCAATTGTATCTATCAGGGATGTTTATATGGCGAGTCATGTAGTGGGCATATTCATGCTTGTAGAGGTTGATTCTGTCGTTTTTAGATATTTGCCCATTCATGCAAAAACCAATGAAAAATAATGAAAATTGAAATTGTTCCTCGTCATCATAAGATGGGGGAAGATAAGAGCCAAGTACCTTTTCGTCCATTCCAAAAGTAATAGGTACTTCCGCTCCTCGTAGACCTAACTTGTGGTCAAGAACTGAGTAAAGAGCGGTAATCTCTGCACGTAAAACCGGTTCTTCATCGTGCAACATTTTTAGCATATCTTTTTTAGTCATGTGTTACTCCTTAAATAATGAAAAACTGCATTTCAGTATATCAAGGCAAATGAAAAGATACAATTACCAATCTGCTGAAAACGTGATATTTTTGTTAATAATTAGCTATAAATTTGACTTGAGAATTGCCGAGATATACTATGATGATAAGAGGTGAGTTGCGCCCTTTTTTAAGAGGTGGTTTTTATGAATAAATCAATTAGAAAATTAAAAGGCTTTATGTCCTTATCTTTAATAGTGTTTGTGGTAGTAGCTTTGCTTGGTATTTCTATGATTGCAGATGCAAAAAAGAAATCATCATCAGCTACCTATTCAGAAGGAGACAATATAGCATTTGGCTCCTTGGATGGCAATATTATTAACTGGACGATTCTGTCATATGATGAGAATACAGGTGTTGCTTTTGTGGTATCTAGAAAGACACTTAATTCATATTCAATTTCAGACTATAGAAGCTCAGTAAATATGCAGGTTATCCAGCAGCAAGGTGGCAACACTGGCTATGTGCCATGGGCAAATAATTATTGGAGAGGTTGGCTAAATCAGGTATTTTATGTTAATGCTTTTAGTGATGCAGAGCGAGCAATGATTAAGCCTACTGAGCTTACTGCAGCTGCCAGTCAGACAAGCCTTATGAATTTCTATAAGGATACAACACTTGATGATTTCTATGTAAAGACAGGAGAAAAGAACTCCTTGAATCTGAGTATTTACAACAGTCAGATGACTACTACAGATTATGTTTTCTTCCTGTCTACTGATGAATATACAGCCCATAAAGACAGCATGAAATATGAGACCGCAGGTACTTGGCCACTTAGAACCAATTCCTTTGATGATCCTGTGTTTGGCCTGTTTGTAAATGACACTTCAAAGCTTATAGAAAAGTGGGGTTATTACAATGGCACAGGAATTAGACCTGCAATGTATATTCAGCTAACTGCACCAAAGCCAGTTGAGGAGACAGATACCTCAGGTAACAAGAGTGCAACTACAACAAATACTAATTCAGCATCAAACAATAATCAGGCAAATGCTAGCAATACCGATGCAAGCAAGACGGATGCAGCTGCTTCAACAGCATCTAATTCCAATGCCAACAACACTAAAGCAACTAATACTAGCGCATCTGGTAATCAATCAGCTGCCAATTCAAATAATGCTAATGCAGCGGCAAATAATGCCAATAGCGGTTCTAATGCAGGCGGACAAGAAGCATCAAAACCTAGTGCTACTAACTCAAGAAAGTATGCAAATAATGGAACCAATATAGGCAATATTACATTGCCAGATGATGCAAGCTATACATTGTCTGCAGGTAGCACCGCACAGGTTGCTTTGAATATGGAATATTTAAATAGCACGGACAAGCAATATACCATCACCTACACTTCTTCTGATGGCAGTATTTTCACCGTTGACTCAAATGGTTTAATTACAGGAGTTGGTCGAGGAACTGGCACCTTAAGTGTTAGAATGAAGAAGTCAAACGGCAAGGTATATAGTATGAGTTGTCGAATAGATGTAACCTAAGCTCTCGCAAAAGCGAGAGCTTTTTTTATGCAATGCTTTAGGAATTTTTTATAGATTTTTTATTAGTAAAATCCTGCGATAACATTTATACTAAGATATAGAAAACTTAGGATTCATAGGAGGTTAGAAATGTATTACGGATATGGTTATGGAATGGGATATCATTTTGATTGGACAATAATCCTGGTTTTAATAGGAGCTCTTGTCAGTGGTATTGCGTCAATCAATGTAAATAGGACTTACAGTAAATATAGTAGAGTTGGCAATTATAGAGGATTGACATCTAATCAGGTTGCTGAGCATATTTTACATGCAGCAGGCATTTATGATGTTAGAATTGAAAGAGTCAGAGGAAACTTAACTGACCACTATTCTCCAAAGGAAAAGGTGCTTCGCTTATCAGACGCAGTATATGGCCGCACAAGCGTGGCAGCTATTGGTGTAGCGGCACATGAGTGTGGACATGCTATTCAGCACCAGGAGGATTACGCTCCCCTTAGAATGCGTTCGGCATCAGTGCCACTTGCAAGTATTGGTTCATGGGTTTCATGGCCTGTTATTGTAATTGGACTTCTCATTGGTTCCACACCTATTGCACAGGTTGGCATTTTCTTGTTTACATTTGTAGTGTTGTTTCAGCTTATTACTTTGCCAGTTGAGTTTGATGCCAGCGCAAGAGCACTTAGGATTTTAGAGCAGGACAGAATCCTTGAGGGTGAGGAGCATAGAGGTGCTACAAAGGTGCTGAAGGCAGCAGCTATGACATATGTAGCAGCGTTGTTTACAACTATTATGCAGCTTCTTAGACTAGTGCTATTAGTAAACGGCAGAAGCAGAGATGATTAGTCATTTATTAGGAGATTAATTTGAAGTATTTGCATGATGTAGTTAAAGTGACAGATATAGAGTCCCTTCATTTTGATTATCCAGAAGGGACTTTGGTTTTAACAGATAATCAGGCTGTTATAGATGCTTGTAATGAGAAAAAGCAGCCGGTGGTGGCATTTGAACATGATGGTGTTACTATGCTTAAGTGTGACCATATTTTAATTGATCCAGACGAGGTTGATGATCAGGACTATGAGGATATATATCGTAGATGCGTAGGACTTCCGCTTTTTATATCCGAGACTGACAGGACTATTATTAGAGAGTTTTCCATGGATGATTTAGATAGCTTGTTTGAGCTATATGATAATCCTGGAATTGTAGAATATATGGAGCCCCTTTTTGAGTACGAAGAGGAGCGGCAATACGAGGAGAATTACATTCAATATATCTATAAATTATATGGATTTGGAATGTGGTTGATTTTTGATAAAGCTACTGGCAAACTAGTTGGTAGAGCAGGTATTGAAGTTAGAGAATCCTGTGACAGAGAGAATCAGGCGGAGCTTGGTTTTTGTATCTCCCCTGATAGATGGAAGCAGGGGCTTGCCTTTGAGGTGTGCTCTGAGATCATTAGACTGGCAAGGGATAGATTTTCCTTGACGAGTCTTGTGGCTAGATGCGACCCTGATAATGTTGCAAGCAGGGGATTATTGAAAAAGTTGGGGTTTTCACATATTGGCTTCGAGCTGGATGGAGATTGTAGATATTTTAGGGAGATAGGATAGTATGGATTTAAAAGCTTATCAGCACGAGGTGGTTGTTACAGATGCGGGATTACCTTTCAAACTTTTTTCATTTGAAGGAGCAAATGGTAATTATACAAGAGATAAGCATTGGCACCGTTCGATAGAGATTTTTGCAGTATGGGAGGGCAAGCTTGACTTTACTCTTCACGAGAAGAAGTTCCCTCTTAGCGCAGGCGAATTTGTTATTGTAAATAGTAATGAGGTGCATAGCATTGCAGCCCCAAACCCTAATAGGACAGTGGTTCTACAGATTCCACAGGACACATTTGCGGATTATTTTACAGATGATCAGTTCATTTGGTTCTCCCATGGAGATAGAGAGACTGACCACAGAGTGTTTACTCTTCTTCAGGAGATGTATCTTATCAATACAAAAGGGGAGGAGGGTTATCGCCTTCAGGTCCTCAGTCTTTACTATGAGCTTTTGTATATTCTTGTTACCAAATACAGAAAGTTCAATGTAAATGAAGACATTTTAAAGAGCAACAAGCAGCTTAAGAAGCTTTCAAATATTACTAGATATATGAAGGATCATTATGCTGAGCCTCTTTCTCTTGAGATGATGGCAGAGCAGTTTAGTTATTCACCATCATATCTATCGAGAATGTTCCAAAAGCATGCGGGCATCAATTTCAAGGATTATCTTCTTGGCATCAGACTTGAGCATGCAGTTAGAGAATTAGAGGAGACAGGCGGCCAGATAGTAGATATTGCGCTAGGCAATGGCTTCCCTAATTCAAAGGCATTTTCCAATGCTTTTAGAGACAAATATGGTGTGTTACCTAGCGAATATCGCAAGAATAAATAATCATAGCTGTTGACTTTGATATATTGTTTAGTTACAATCATTTCAATTGAATAGATGTCTTCAGGGCAGGGTGTGATTCCCTACCGGTGGTATAGCCCACGAGCCTTTTGGCATGATTCGGTGAGATTCCGAAGCCGACAGTATAGTCTGGATGAAAGAAGATGGTAGTTTACTTTTGAATTTATGGCTCTGAGATTTTATGTCTCAGAGCTTTTTAATTTATAAGGGTAGATGTTTCATGCAAAAGTTTGAAACGGAAGCTACGTATTTTAGCCTTGGAGAAATCCAAGGCTTTTTTGATTCTATTTACGAGAACCACATGAGCAAGAGGAAAGCAGTGGAACTGCGATTTTGGGAATGGGGGCTGAATAGAATCTTAAAAATAGGAGGAATTATGGAAGATAAAATTTATATGCAACGAGCAATCGAGCTTGCCAGACGAGGAGAGGGATTCGTAAATCCGAATCCCATGGTGGGAGCAGTAATAGTCAAAGATGGTGTGATTATAGGCGAGGGCTACCATGAAAAATATGGACAGCTTCACGCTGAGAGGAATGCCTTTAAGGATTGTAAAAAAAGAGGAAACTCAGCAAAAGGAGCAACAATGTATGTAACCTTAGAGCCATGTTGCCACTACGGGAAAACACCTCCATGTACAGAAGCTATTATTGAGAATGGAATCAAAAGAGTGGTGATTGGAACACTTGATGTGAATCCTGTGGTTGCAGGAAAAGGAGCCGAAATTTTAAGGTCCAGTGGCATCAAAGTTGAAGTAGGACTTCTAGGAAAAGAATGCAAGAATCTCAATAGAATTTTTAATAAATACATGGCAACAGGAAAGCCATATGTTGTTATGAAATACGCAATGACTGCTGATGGCAAGATAGCCACAAAAACAGGTGAGTCAAAGTGGATAACTGGAGCTGAGGCAAGAAAAAATGTTCATAGACTGAGAAATAGATTGTCGGGAATTATGGTTGGCGTATCTACGGTAATTATGGATGATCCAATGTTGGATTGTCGATTAGATGAGCCGGCTGTTAATCCAATAAGAATTATCTGCGATTCCCATTTACGAACTCCAATTGAATCAAAGATCGTTCAAACAGCAGATAGCATAAAAACTATCATTGCAACCACATCGAAAGATGAGGCTAAGGTCGCTGAGTTAGAAAAAAGGGGCTGCTTGGTTTTGAAATTACCGAAAACTGAGCAGGGAATCGATTTAAATGCTCTGATGGTGGAGCTTTCCAATAGAGGAATTGATAGCGTGCTGATTGAGGGGGGAGGAACTATTAATTATAGTGCCCTCAAGTCAAAAATAGTGGATGAGATACATATCCACATGGCTCCAAAGATTTTTGGAGGAAGCAGCAAATCACCAGTAGAAGGGGCAGGCATAGAAAGCATCAACGATGCAATAAGGCTAAATCCAATTAATACCAGCTGGCTGGGTGAAGATTTGGTTATAGAAAATGAGGTGATTTACTGATGTTTACGGGAATAGTTGAAGAGCTGGGCAGTGTTAGGAGAATTGTTAAAGGTCCTAAGGAACAGCGTATTACTATTGCATGTAAAAAGATTTTGGAGGATATCCACCTGGGCGACAGCATTGCTGTAAATGGTGTGTGTCTGACAGTGGTGGAATATGATGGCTCCTCTTTTTCTGCTGATGTTATGAATGAGACAATGGCTCGTTCTAGCTTAGGGAGCCTTAATGCTACAAAGCCTGTAAATCTTGAGAGGGCTATGAGCGCCGATGGAAGATTTGGAGGTCACATAGTAAGCGGTCACATTGATGGCACAGGAACTATCCAAAGTATCAAAAAGGATGGAAATGCTGTTTGGTTTGAAATAAAGGCCGGTGGAGAAATAATTGGTGGGATTGTTGAAAAAGGCTCTATAGCAATTGATGGAATTAGCCTTACAGTTGCAGCAGTAGATAGTAGCAGCTTCAAAGTATCAATCATCCCACACACATTAAAGGAAACGGTTTTGAGCCAGAAGCAAATCGGGGATGTAGTGAATTTGGAAAATGATGTTGTGGGGAAATATGTTAAGAAATTTTTGGCAAGCTTTGCAAATACAGAGACTTCTGATGATAGAAAAGGGACAAAAAGTTTGACAAAAGAGTTTTTAATGGCAAACGGATTTTAGGTCTTTTAGGAAAGGGTAAATGATGGAAAGAGAATTAATTGAGAAAGCTATCAAGGATTTGCAGGAGGGCAAAGTGATTATGGTTATGGACGACGAGGACAGAGAAAACGAAGGTGATTTCATCTGTGCTGCGGAGTTTGCTACCACTGAAAATGTTAATTTAATGGCATCTGTAGGCAAGGGGCTTATCTGTATGCCAATGAGTGAAAGATTGGCGGCGAAATTGGCGCTGCCACCCATGGTTACTCACAACACCGATAATCACGAAACCGCATTTACGATATCCATTGATCATGTATCTACTACAACAGGAATATCAGCAGCAGAACGAGGAATTACTGCTAGAAGCTGTGTTAAAGATGATGTAAGTCCTCTTGATTTCAGACGACCAGGTCACATGTTTCCACTGGTTGCAAAAGAGGGCGGCGTGATAGAGCGAGCTGGCCATACGGAGGCCACAGTTGATTTGATGAAGCTAGCAGGTCTTAAGGAATGTGGGCTTTGCTGCGAAATCATGGCAGAGGATGGCTCGATGATGAGAGGTGAGAGCCTTAAGAAACTTGCTGAAGATTTGGGGATAACATTTATTACAATTCCACAGCTTGTGGAATATCGCAAGGTTTACGACAAGCTTGTAGAGTGCGTAGCCATTGCAAAGATGCCTACAAGATACGGTGAGTTTATGGCACATTGCTACATTAATGAAATAAATGGGGAACACCATGTGGCTTTAGTTAAGGGTGATATTAGTGATGGAGAAAATATTCTTTGCCGTGTTCACTCAGAGTGCCTGACAGGGGATGTTTTTGGCTCTATGAGATGCGATTGCGGTCAGCAGTTTGACGCTGCTATGAAAGCTATCGCAAAAGAAGGCCGAGGAGTTCTTTTATATATGAGACAAGAGGGCAGGGGAATTGGTCTTGTGAATAAATTGAAGGCCTACAAGCTACAGGATGAAGGTATGGATACTTTGGATGCAAATATAGCACTAGGATTTCCAGGAGATTTGAGAGAGTACTACACAGGAGCTCAGATTCTTAGGGATTTAGGAATTCATTCACTTGAGCTCCTCACTAACAATCCAGACAAGGTATATCAATTATCCGACTATGGAATGGAAATTTCTAAAAGAGTTCCTATTGAAATAGAGGCAAACAAATATGATGTTTTCTATTTAAAAACAAAGAAAGCTCGCATGGGACATATTTTAGAAGTGGAAGATGTTAAACAGGAAATTATTTAATTAAAAGGAGAATATAATATGAAAGTTTATGAAGGAAAGCTTGTATCAGAAGGCGTAAAGGTAGGTATTGTAGTAGCAAGATTTAATGAGTTTATTACATCAAAGCTTTTAGGTGGCGCCATTGACGGCTTGAAAAGAGAGAATGTAAAAGAGAATGATATTGATGTGGCTTGGGTTCCAGGTGCATTTGAGATTCCACTTATTGCTAAAAAGATGGCTGAAAGTAAAAAATATGACGCTGTTATCTGTCTCGGTGCAGTAATCAGAGGCGCAACATCACACTATGACTATGTTTGTGCTGAGGTATCAAAGGGTGTTGCACAGGTGTCTATGAATGCCGATATTCCAGTAATGTTTGGAATTCTCACAACTGATACTATTGAGCAGGCTGTGGAGCGCGCAGGCACAAAGGCAGGTAATAAGGGATTTGAATGTGCTCAGGGAGCAATCGAGATGGTTAATCTTATCCGTGAGATGAAATAGCAAAAATTAATAAAAGTCAAAAAACTTACATCACGTAGTAAATTTTTAAAAGTCTCTAATACGTTAATTTTGATAATATTTGTATAACAAATGACAGTATTTTGTAAGAAATGCTGAAAGTTCGCCGTTTGCTGGAAGAAAGTAACAAAAATGGCGAGCTTATTATCAAACGTATTGGAGGCTTTTCCTATTTATGAGACAAAGGGAAGGCTAGTAAAAGGAGGGTAATTAAAATGACAAACATGCCAAATGTAAAAATTGGTGTAGTAGCAGTATCACGTGACTGCTTCCCAGAAAGCTTATCAGTAGACAGAAGAAAGGCACTTATCGCAGCTTACACAAAGAAGTATGGTAGCGAGCACATCTATGAGTGTCCTGTATGTATAGTAGAGAGCGAGATTCACATGGTACAGGCTCTCGAGGATATCAAGAAAGCTGGATGTAATGCACTTTGCGTATATCTTGGTAACTTCGGTCCTGAGATTTCAGAGACACTTCTTGCTAAGCACTTCGATGGACCTAAGATGTTCTGTGCAGCAGCTGAGGAGTCAGGCAACAGCCTTTTAGATGGTAGAGGAGATGCTTACTGCGGTATGCTTAACGCATCTTACAACTTACAGCTTAGAAATGTTAAGGCTTACATCCCAGAGTATCCAGTAGGTGATGCTGAGGATTGCGCTGACATGATTCACGACTTTGAGCCAATCGCTCGTGCAGTAATCGCGCTTTCAGATCTTAAGATTATCAGCTTTGGTCCACGTCCAATGAACTTCCTTGCTTGTAATGCACCAATCAAGCAGCTTTACAACCTTGGTGTTGAAATCGAGGAGAACTCAGAGCTTGATCTTTTCGAAGCATTCAACAAGCATGCTGGTGACAGCCGTATTCCAGAAGTTGTTGCTGATATGGAGAAGGAGCTTGGCGCTGGTAACAAGAAGCCAGAGGTTCTTGAGAAGCTTGCTCAGTATGAGCTTACACTTAAGGATTGGGTAAGAGACCACAAGGGATATCGTAAATACGTAGCAATCGCTGGCAAGTGCTGGCCTGCATTCCAGACACAGTTTGGTTTCGTTCCTTGCTATGTTAACTCACGTCTTACAGGTGAAGGAATCCCTGTATCATGCGAGGTTGATATCTATGGATGTCTTTCAGAGTTCATCGGTACAGTTGTATCAGAGGATATCGTAACACTCCTCGACATCAACAACTCAGTACCTAAGGATATGTACAACGAGGAAATCAAGGGTAAGACAGATTACACACTTGAGGATACATTCATGGGATTCCACTGCGGAAATACATGCTCTAAGAAGCTTGCATTCTGCGAGATGAAGTACCAGAAGATTATGGCTAGAGCACTTCCTATCGAGGTTACAAACGGAACACTTGAAGGCGATATCGCTCCTGGTGACATCACATTCTTCAGACTTCAGTCTACAGCAGACAACAAGCTTCGTGCTTACATCGCACAGGGCGAGGTCCTTGATGTACGTACTAAGTCATTTGGTTCAATCGGTGTATTTGCTATCCCTGAGATGGGCAGATTCTATCGTCACTGGTTAATCGAAAAGGGATTCCCACATCACGGTGCTGTTGCATTCGGTCACTATGGAAAGTCACTCTTCGAAGTATTTAAGTACATCGGAGTATCTGTTGACGAAATCGGATACAACCAGCCTGCAGGCGTAAGATATCCTACAGAGAATCCTTGGAGATAATATAGATTAAGATTTGGCTGGCTTCGGCCAGCCATTTTTAGAAAAGGAGAATGGAATTATGTATTACATTGGTGTTGATCTTGGTACATCCGCAGTTAAGCTTCTTCTTATGGAAGGCAACGGAGATATCAAGAAAATCGTTTCAAAGGAATATGACCTCAGCTTCCCACATCCAGGTTGGTCTGAGCAGAAGCCAGAAGATTGGTGGACTCAGGTAGTCGCTGGTATCAAGGAGCTTACTTCAGAGGTTGATAAGTCACAGGTTGCTGGTATTTCATTTGGTGGCCAGATGCACGGACTTGTAACACTTGATGCAAATGACAATGTTATTCGCCCAGCAATTCTTTGGAATGATGGACGTACAGGAAAAGAGACAGATTATCTCAATACAGTAATTGGAAAGGATAAGCTTTCTGCATACACAGCAAATATAGCCTTTGCTGGATTTACAGCTCCAAAGATTCTTTGGATGCAGGAGAATGAGCCAGAGCTTTGGACCAAGGTTGCAAAGATTATGCTTCCAAAGGACTATATTGCATACAAGCTTTCCGGATCATTCTGTACAGATTATTCAGATGCCAGTGGAATGCTTCTTCTTGATGTAAAAAATAGATGCTGGAGCAAGGAGATGATGGATATTTGCCATGTCTCAGAGGCACAGCTTCCTAAGTTATATGAGAGCTATGAGGTAGTTGGCACAATTAAGCCAGAGGTTGCCGCAGAGCTTGGCTTTACAAATGATGTAAAGATTATCGCAGGTGCAGGCGACAATGCAGCAGCTGCTGTTGGTACTGGTACAGTAGGAGAGGGCAAGTGCAATCTTTCTATTGGTACTTCAGGTACAATTTTCATCTCTAGCAAGAATTTTACAGTAGACCCTGCAAATGCTCTTCATTCATTTGACCATGCTGATGGTGGTTATCATCTTATGGGATGTATGCTTTCTGCAGCATCTTGCAATAAGTGGTGGATGGATGAGATTCTTAAGACAAAGGACTATCCAGCAGAGCAGGCAGGTATCAAGAACCTTGGGGAGAACAGAGTATTCTATCTTCCATATCTTATGGGAGAGCGTAGCCCTCACAACAATCCAGATGCACGTGCTATGTTTATTGGCATGTCAATGGATACAACAAGAGAGGATATGACACAGGCTGTTCTTGAGGGTGTTGCATTTGGACTTCGCGATTCACTTGAGGTAGCTAGAAGCCAAGGTATTAAAATCGAGCGTTCTAAGATTTGCGGTGGTGGTGCTAAGTCTCCACTTTGGCAGCAGATTATCGCTTCAGTTATGAACCTTAAGCTTGATATTTTAGAGAATGAGGAAGGCCCAGGTCTTGGTGGTGCTATTCTTGCAGCTGTTGGTTGTGGAGAATATGCATCAGTTGAGGAGGCATGCGACAAGCTTGTTAAGGTAAAGACTACAGTTGAGCCAGATCCAGAGCTTATTCGTAAATACGAAGAGCGTTATCAGGAGTTCAAGAAGCTTTACCCAACAGTAAAATCGCTCTTTTAGAATAATTATATAGCGCGTAAAAAACGGAGCTTCGTTGCTTTCATATTCTTCTTTTGAAGGCGGTAGACGTCAAGCTCTTAGGTTGCTCAAGCGAATCATGTTAGATGAGCGGAGGAACCTAAGGCTTGTAGTCGTGACCGACTTTGTTGGGAGAGTAAAGATGGCAACGGAGCTTTTTTATTTTTTTTTTTTTAAAAGGGGTTGACAGATATATTATACTAGTGTACTATTCCTATAGTACACTAATACATTAGAAAAAGGAGTGAGCTATGAAGTACGATACAAATGCTCCCATCTATCTACAAGTGGTGGATGCCATCAAGCTAGATATTATTAATGGGAAGATAAGCCCAGGTGAGAAATTACCATCAGGAAGGGATTTGGCTGTGTTGTACACTATCAATCCAAATACTTCAGCTCGAGTTTATACCGAGCTTGAAGCCCAGGGTATTTGTTACACAAAAAGAGGAATGGGCACCTACGCGACAGAGGACTTGAAGCGGATAAAAGCATGCCGCGACGAGATGGCTAATGAGACACTTAATAAGTTCCTTGTTAGTTTGAAACAGCTTGGTATTTCAAAAGAAGAAGCAATCGATATGATTAACCAGGCAAATGATATATGCATCTTATAGGGAGGTAATTTTTTATGAAACTAGAAAGTATTAATGTTACAAAGAAATTTCCTGGAAAAGTTGCCATTGAAAATATTTCGATGACTTTAGAGCCAGGACACATATACGCCTTACTTGGACCTAATGGAAGTGGTAAGACAACATGGATGAAGACAGTTGCAGGTCTTATCAAGGCAACATCAGGCGAGGTTAAATTTAACGATGTGGCAGTTAACACAGACAGCCGCAAAAAGATAGCTTACATGTCTACTGAGCCATACTTTTACGATTGGATGACAGTAGGGGATGTTGGTAAGTACTATCAGGATTTCTTTGATGATTTCTCAATGGAGAAATATGATGAGCTCCTTGCAGGAATGAATCTTGATAAGAAGCTTAAGATCAAGACTCTTTCATCAGGTATGATGGCAAAGCTTAAGATTGCAGTTACCATGGGTAGAAATGCAGATGTTTATATGCTTGATGAGCCACTTAATGGAATCGACCTTATTGCAAGAGATGAGGTTATGAGAATGGTTCTCACCTCTGCATCAGAAGACAATATTATGATTATTTCTAGTCACTTGGTTGAGGAGCTTGAGGCCGTAGTTGACCGAGCAATCTTCATCCAAGATGGACATTTTGCAGGAATGTATGATGTAGAACAGCTTAGAGTTATGGACAGTATTTCGTTAGCAGATAAGTACCGCACAGTTTACGGCGGAGTAAGGGAGGCATAATATGTTAAAACTATTTAAATATGAGCTCAGAAAAACACTTAACATTAAGATAATAATGCTTTGTGTTACAGGAATTCTAGAGTTATTCTTTTTGTTTGGTCTTTATGGAGATAATGATAATATTTTTGCAGCATCATGCTTTTTCTTATTTTTAATGGCTTTTGTTGCAACAGTAATAATTGGCGTACATAGCATGAAGCTTTTGAGAAATGATTTGAATACAAAGCAGGCATATATGCTATTTATGACTCCTAATAGTAGCTACAAGATTCTTGGAGCTAAGGTAATCGAAAATGGAGTTTCTGTATTCTTAACTGGAGTATTCTATTTTCTTTTAGGAATGCTTGATATAAGCCTAGTATTTGGAAAATATGGTGAATTGTCAGATATGCTTGATTTCATAAATGAATTTTTTGCATTTAAAAACTGGGATGCGATTTCGATTTCTCTTTTAGCTTCATATGCATTGGTACAGATTTTACACTGGTTATACATTATTGCAGTTGCATTTTTTGCAATCGTGCTTTCTGCTACATTCTTTAATGGAAAGAAATGGAATTCATTTGCATCACTTGGCATTTTCATTGCAATTGTTGTTGTAGTAAATGTAATTATAAATGCTATTTTTGGTGGAGCAAGTATTGCAATATCATCTGCTCACAACTTGATAATGTCAGCAATATTCTTTGTATTGTCAGTTGTTATGTACTTTATCACAGCATGGGTAATGGATAATTCACTCTCAGTATAGTATTTGGTAGGTTAGAGGGGGGGTGCACAGATGACCGCCCCTTTTCATGTTTATAAGGAGATTTTATGAGCAAAAGAAATAAATTATTAGCGGCACTAATGGCTCTTACAATGTGTTTAAGCTTTACCTTTAACGCAAATGTTGTAAAAGCAAGTGAAGCATATACTGAACAAACTGCTATTGTTCATGTATATTCAGAAGATAATATTCAACCACTTCAGATAAGATTTTATAAGGGATTTTCAGCACCATATATTAAGCTTACAGATTACTATAGATATTTAACTGGTAAGGAAATGAGCGTTCAGAAAAATAGCGATGGGGACTACACATTCAAATCAGCAATGGGCGCAACTGCAGTTATTGATACCGATGAAAATACCCTTTATTCTTCAGATTTTGATAATTTTATTAATACCACTATTACAAAACAGGATAATGTTCCTAATGTATATTACGATGGTTATCCTTTTGTGGAAATCTATGGAGCTACACCTGATAAGGCCCCAGAGCCTAAGACTATAGATTTTGATAATTACTCAATTGATTTAATAGAGGACGAGAGTCAGGACGATATTTGGATTCCATATCTTACAGCATCAGATATGTTCTCTGGAGTAGTTATGTATCGTATGCTTTATGATAGCAAGGAATTTTATATTCTTGATGAAAATAGTGATTATACAGCTATGGAAGTGGTACCTTCTGATAAATATCAGGCTAACGTAAAGAATTATTTAAAAGAGGGAAAAAGAGATAAATCCTTAGCTGAGTACAGCTATAATGAGATGTGCTTCGTATATGACAACTATTTTGGATATCCAGAACAAATGGGGCTTGGAGCAGAGATTAAAGAGAAGGGCCTCGACGAGACACTTAAACAGCATGATATCTTTACTGCGCAGGCAAGAGAGTGGTTTCTATCAGATGATCCAGCTGAATACGTAGCTGCCACAGTAATACTAGACGATTATCTAAGTGATGGTGGACATACATATTTAGGCGATATGGGAGCTACTTATTTTTCAGAAGATACCATAGATGATGCAAAGCAGCTTTTGTATAGCATGGACTTTGGTTTTTCGAACACTGTAGCATTGGGAACTAAGTTTGAAAAAATGCAGTACTTGCAGCAGATGAAGCAGGATAAATGGGGCGATGAGTATTTCCATATTGAGGGAGATACAGCAATCTTTAGCTTTGACAGTTTTGTGGCAGATGAACAGGCTTGGCGTGATTATTACGAAAATGGCGGTGAACTACCGGATGATACTGTTGGAGATTTCAAGAGAGCCTTGGATGCAGCTGCTGATGCAAATGTAAAGAATTTTGTTATTGATCTTTCTTCAAATGGAGGCGGCTCTGCAGACGTAGTATTTTTGATGGCTTGTGCCATGACAGGTAATGCAAAGATGTCTTATCAAAATGCTATTGGAGGACAGTTTACAACAGTTCAGTATTTAGCAGATATTAATTTTGATAAGGTTTTTGATTATAAAGACTTTGAGCCTTATGACTTTAATTTTGGTGTTCTGACAAGTGATTTTTCATTCTCTTGCGCTAACTTCTTACCAGCAATATGTAAAAGCGAAGGAATTGCAATTTTAGGTGAGCAGTCAGGCGGCGGAGCCTGTGCAGTAATTCCACTTGGCACTGCAGAAGGCGGAGTATATCAGATTTCATCTGCTATGAGACTTTCTTATCCAGATGGAACTTCAGTAGATGGAGGAGTACCTGTTGATGTTAATTTGGTGTCAGTAAATGCTGATGGAACTAATGATTATTCAGCTTTTTATGATTTACAGGCACTGAGCAGTGCAATGAATGAGTTTTACGCAAATAAATAAGTAAATAAGTACAACAAAAAAGCACCGATATAATCGGTGCTTTTTTAGCAGTTCCTAGCGGAATCGAACCGCTGTTTTCGCCGTGAGAGGGCGACGTCTTAACCGCTTGACCAAGGAACCATATATTGTGTTGCCGTGCAACGAAGATAATAATACTATGAATTTTTCCATTCGTCAACAGAAAATTGAAAACTAAGTGAAAGATATGTGGACTGTGTTGTTAAAGGTAGTAGTTAGTGCTACAATTTAGGCGTTTAATGCGGGGGAATATTTACAAGCGGTTTTGAAAAACATATTTGAAGGTAGGTATTCTAATGAAGTATTTAAAACAGTTTCTAATTATCTTGCTGATTTCCTTGTTGGGAGAGTTCTTAAAGGCTATTATTCCATTTCCAGTTCCAGCTAGTATTTACGGAATGATTATTCTTTTTGTGTGTCTTCTTACAAAGCTAATAAAGCTCGAAGATGTGAAGGATGCAGGTAAATTTTTAATAGAGATTATGCCAGTTATGTTTATTCCAGCTGGTGTTGGTTTGGTTACATCATGGGGTGTATTGCAGCCAATTTTAGTGCCAGTGAGCATAATTACTGTTGTAACTATTTTTACAGTTATGGCAGCCACTGGTCTTGTATCCCAGATGATGATAAAAAAAGATAAGGAGGTGCAGTAATGAACGAGTTTTTACAGCAGTCTTCTTATTTGGCAGTTGCAGTGAGCCTTGTAAGTTATGGAATCGGAAGTTGGCTTAAGAAGAGATTTAAGACAGGTTTGCTTAATCCTCTTCTAGTATCCATTGTGTGTACCATTTTGTTTTTGCTTGGAACAGGGATTTCCTATGACACATACAATGAGGGAGCAAAGTTTTTAACATGGCTTTTGACACCAGCTACTGTTAGTCTTGCTATTCCTCTTTATGAGCAATGGGAGCTTCTTAAGAACAACGCTAAGGCTGTTATGGCAGGAATTACTGCCGGTGTTATTACAAGCCTTCTTACAGTGCTTCTTTTGTCCATGGCTCTTGGACTTTCCCATGAGGAGTACGTGACACTTCTTCCAAAATCAATTACTACAGCTATTGGCATGGGCGTATCAGAGGAGCTGGGCGGTTATGTGACAATTACAGTTGCAGTTATTGTAATCACAGGTGTTATTGGAAATATTTTAGGAGAGTTTATTTGCAAGCTCTTTAGAATTAAGGAGCCAATTTCAAAGGGATTGGCACTTGGTACAGCAAGCCACGCTATCGGCACAGCAAAGGCTATGGAAATCGGTGAGATTGAAGGGGCTATGAGCAGCCTTTCAATTGCGGTGGCAGGTATTCTTACAGTATTATTTGCAACAATATTTGCAGGCTTATTATAAATGTTAGGAAGTTAGGGCAAACATGGATATTTACTTGATGCGACATGGTCAGACAGATTTAAATGTACAGAAGAGACTACAGGGTTCTTCTGATATTCCACTTAATGACAGGGGACGCTTTCAGGCATCAGAGACTAGAAAGCTATTTGAGGAAAAGGGCATAAAGGTTACAAAAATCATTGCAAGCCCTTTGGAAAGAGCAATTGAAACAGGTCATCTTGCTACAGGAATTGGGATGGATGAGATTGGCACGGAACAAAATCTCATTGAGATGTCCTTTGGTATATATGAGCAGCAAAATATGGAGACAGTGGATTCTGAGTTTTTAGGTAGATGCTTTGACCATCCAGAGACATATGAGCCACCTGCAAATGGTGAGTGCTATGATGAAGTTGTAGCTCGTGCAGGAGCTGTGGTTGAGATGCTTAGGAAAAAGATTTCTCACAAGGAATTTGCCGAGGATGATGTGATTCTCCTTGTAAGTCATGGTGCTCTTAGCCATGGCATGTTTGAGTACATAAAAAAGACACCACGAGAAGCATACTGGGATGTGGATTTCAATAATTGTGCTATTGCAAAGCTTACCATTGGAGTGGACAGATCAGGGGATGACTACACATTTATCTCCAATGGATTTGAAAAGAATTGGTAAAAATGCCGCAGTATTAACTGATTGGACACATTAATCATTTATAATCATTCTATTGTGATGATGGGGTGGTTATATGATTTTAAATGGCCATCACAGATGGGCGGCAGTACGGATATAACACCTATCAGCTTGAGGCGCAGGATGATGAGTGGAAGGAGAAAATATTATCTAGAGCTGAACAAATTAGGAACATGCCAATATAAATTCAGGAGAAGGTATGAAAAAAATAGAATGTGAAGCCCTGATTAGTAATTTGGATAAAGTGACATCTTTTGTGGAAGATGAGCTTGAAAGTCTAGGTTGTGGCAAGAAGCAACTGATGCAAATTACATTGGCGGTGGAAGAGATTTATGTGAATATTGCTCACTATGCCTATGGAAAATCCGATGGCGCAGGAGGAGTTGTCCCGGATTCGGGAAGTGGTCCTATGAGCCTTTCAATGTGGGGGGATAATGGACTAGTCACTTTGATTTTTGAGGATGGTGGAGTCCCTTATAATCCTCTTGAAAAGGAGGACCCAGATATTTCAGCAGATGTGAATGACAGGCAAATAGGCGGACTTGGGATTTTTATGGCGAAAAAATCCATGGACAATATGAGATATGAGTACAGGGATGGGAGAAATATTCTTACCCTTGAAAAGAGGATTGCAGTAAATGGAGGTGTGAGTATGTTAAACATTAGGGGTGGAAAAAATGGGGAGAATTTACTAATCCAGCTAGAAGGTAGATTAGATACTACAACAGCTTCACAGTTAGAGGAAAAATTGAATTCTGAAATTGATGGAGTGAAGGAACTTACTTTTGATTTGAAGGATTTGGAGTATATTTCCAGTGCGGGACTTAGGATTCTTTTATCGGCGCAGAAGACTATGAACAATCAGGGCAAGATGATTGTTAAAAATGCTTCTGAGGAGGTTCAAGAGATTTTTGAGGTTACTGGGTTTTCAGACATATTTATCATTCAATAAATGTATGTGAATTGAGAGGCGGCAAAAACCGCCTCTTTTGTGTTATAATGTCTTCGTTATTATGAAATATAGTTAGGAGATATTATGAATTTTCCAAAAGACCCAGTGATGTTACTTTCTGTGGTGAACACAGCACTTAGGGATTATTATAAGAGTTTTGATGCGTTGGTAGAGGATAATGAAGTGGATGGAGATGATATAATAGCTCGATTAGCCAGCATAGATTACTATTATGATTCATCTCAGAATAGGTTCAAATAATTATGAAAAAGTTTTTCGCAGTATTAATTAAAACAGTTTTAATATTAGTACTTATTTTGGCAGCTGGATGGTATGCCTTTGGTTCTGATGGCCCATTTTATGATCAAGGGCAGCAGCTTTATGCAATGTTGCAGGACAAGCTTGGTGGAGTAAAGGAAAACGATATAAATGCATCAGCTGAGCCTGAGGTAGAGCCTACTGTTGAAGAGCAGCCAGAGGAAGAGGAGCTTTCTCCAGAGGATTTGACAACTAGCATTGTTTTTACAGGTGATGTGGAGCTTAGCGAGCACGTTCAGTCAAAGTATGACGCTGGCGGTATTTCGGGAGTGGCTTCACCAGATGTTCAGGGACTTATGCAGAATGCGGACTTCACAATGATTAACAATGAGTTTTGTTTTTCAGAGCGAGGACAGCAGGCTCCAGATAAGGAGTACACATTTAGAGTAAATCCAAGCTATGTCAGCATTCTTAATGATTTAGGTGTGGACATTGCAGGCCTTGCCAACAATCATGTTTTAGACTATGGTCATGACGCTTTGACAGATACATTTACCACATTAAAAGACGCAGGTATTGATTATACAGGCGCAGGTAACAGCCTTGAGGAGGCTAGTCAGCTTATTGTTAAAACAGATGCCAAGGGGCGCACCTATGGATTTTTGGCATGTAGCCATGTTATTCCAGTTGCTAGTTGGAATGTTTTGAACTCGCAGCCAGGTGAGTTTTGCTTTTACGATGAAACTGACCTAATTAAGGCGGTTGAGGCAGCAGATTCACAGGTGGACTATTTATTTGTAATGGTTCACTGGGGTACGGAGCATACTACTGAGTTGACTGATTATCAGATAAATGACGGTCACAAGATGATAGATGCAGGAGCAGAGGCAGTTATAGGAATGCACAGCCATTGTCTACAGCCAGTTGAGTATTACAATGGCAAGCCAATTTTTTACAGCCTTGGCAACTTTATTTTTAACCCTACTATCAAGTCGGGCTGCGGTGGAGCAGTAGAGTTTACAGTGGACGAAAATGATGCTGTCACCTATCGAATTGTACCTATTTTTGCATCTGACGCATGCACTTCAGTAGACCCAGAAGGGTATAGCTATGTAGAGAGTATTTCTACTAATGTTGCAGTGGATGAAAATGGAATTATAAGTCCTAAATAATGTACCTATTCATAGAATTCATTCGCATAATCACAGCTAACGCTGTTTTACTTATGCTCATGTATGTATCTCACAAAATAGCTATCAACAAAATTCTGAAAGCCAGCTTTCAAACTTTAGTTGATAGCTATTTTGCTCTGAATAGGTACAAAATCAAGAACAATTAAATTTGCCATTCATTTTTCACATAAAAGTAGTAAGATAACTATTGGTTTCAAAAAACTAACACATAACCAACTCTAAATAGTTGATTAATTAAAGAAAGATAAGAGGAATTAAAAAATGGCAGGATTTGGAGCATTAATTGACATCCTAAAAAAGGATCCTAAGAAAATTGTTTTTACAGAGGGTACAGACCACAGAATTATTGAGGCATCTAGCCGTCTTCTCGGTTCTGATTTCCTTCAGCCAATTCTCATTGGTAAGGAGTCAGAGGTTAAGGAAGCTGCAGAGGATGCAGGATTTAACATCCGCGGAGCAGTTATTATTGACCCAGACAACTACGATAGATTTGACGAGATGTGCGAGCTTTTCTGTGAGCTTAGAAAGTCTAAGGGCGTTACAATGGAGCAGGCAGCTGCTACATGTAAGCAGGCTAATTACTTCGGAACAATGCTTGTAAAGATGGGTGTTGCTGATGCACTTCTCGGTGGTGCTACATACTCTACAGCAGATACAGTTCGTCCAGCACTTCAGGTTATTAAGACAAAGCCAGGCAACAGCATCGTATCTTCATGCTTCATCATGGTACGTAATTCAGCTACAGGTGATAGAGAAGTACTTGCAATGGGTGACTGCGCTATCAACATTAAGCCATCAGCTGATGAGCTTGCTGAGATCGCAGGTGAGACAGCAGCATGTGCTAAGATTTTCGGAATTGATCCAAAGATTGCTATGCTTTCATACTCAACACTTGGCTCTGGTAAGGGCGAGGATGTTGACAAGATGCGTGAGGCTACAGCAAAGGCTAAGGAGCGTTATCCTGAGCTTGATATCGAGGGAGAGCTTCAGTTTGATGCAGCAGTTTCTCCACGTGTTGCTAAGACAAAGTGCCCTGACTCTTCAGTAGCTGGTCATGCTAACACATTTATCTTCCCTGACATCAACGCAGGTAACATCGGCTACAAGATTGCTCAGCGTCTTGGTGGCTTTGATGCATACGGCCCAATCCTTCTTGGACTTAATGCACCAATCAACGACTTATCTCGTGGATGCAATGCACAGGAAGTATACTCAATGGCTATCATTACAGCTGCACTTGCATAGTCTAGAATCTACCAGAACAGTCAATATACATATGTATCTCTGACACGCTTTCGCTCTTGTCGCGCTCATTGCCCTACATAAGAAGCCTCTTGCAGAGCCTTCTAAGTAGGGATGGCGCTTTAAGGTCAGGAGATAACATATGTATACTGTCTGTTCTTTTTTTATTGCTTAAGTGTAGCTGAGATTTAACCTATGAACAACCAACTAGTCCATACATCCTCTGACACGCTTTCGCTCTTGTCGTGCTCGTTGCGTTACATAAGATGCTAGCGAAGCTACCATCTAAGTAACGACGGCACTTTAAGGTCATTGGATTGCATGAACTAGTCGGTTGTTCTTTTTTATAGCCTAAGTGCAGCTGTTCTTTATTTATGCTAGAATTGCTTAGTAATGATACGATTAATTATTTACGGAGAATATGAATGAGTAAGTGGATTTTACAGAGAAAAGCGGCGGACTATAAGGGGTTAAGTGAGAAGCTTAAGGTGGATCCGGTGATTGTGCGTCTTATGGTTAATCGCGGACTTTCGACATATGAGGAGATGGAGGAATATTTGCATCCTACTTTGGATAATTTTCCTGACCCACATCTTTTTGCGGACATGGATGAGGCCTGTGGCCTTTTGATGGATGCCATTGATGAGGGCGTGAAGATTCGCGTGGTGGGAGACTATGACGTGGATGGAATCATGTCTACCTATATTTTGACTAGTGCCATTAAAGAGGTGGGAGGCGATGTAGATTATGCTGTTCCACATAGAATGGTAGACGGATATGGCATTAATCCTGAGATGGTGCAAGCGGCTTTTGACGATGGAGTTCGTTTTATTATTACCTGTGATAATGGTATTGCGGCAGCCCCTGCTGTTGATTTGGCAAAGAAACTTGGGATGACTTTTGTGGTTACTGACCACCATGAGGTGCCTTTTGAGACTGGTGAGGATGGAAGTGTAGTGCAAAAGTTGCCTAATGCTGATGCGGTTGTGGACCCTAAGCGAAATGATTGTGGCTATCCTTTTAAGGGGATTTGCGGTGCTCAGGTGGCATGGAAATTGGTGGATGTGCTGTTTGAGTTTGTTGGACTTGATAAGGAGATGGCGGATAAGTATTTACAGTTTGCAAGCATTGCTACTGTGTGCGATGTAATGGAGCTTAAGGGGGAGAATCGAGCTACTGTTTACCATGGTCTAAAGGCTATTGAAAATACAGATAATGTGGGACTGAATGCCCTGCTCGCTAGAAATGAGCTTAAGGGGAAGCCTCTTAGCTGCTATCATCTTGGATTTATTATAGGGCCATGCCTTAATGCTAGCGGTAGACTTGATACAGCTTCAAAGGCTATTGAACTTTTATTTGAAGAGGATTCGGCAAAGGCTCTTGCCAGTGCTAATGAGCTTGTGGAGCTTAATTCTCAGCGAAAGAATATGACCCAGATTGGCATCGATAAGGCTAGGGACATTATTGAAAATAGTGATATTAAAAATCAAAATGTACTGGTTGTTTATATTCCCGAATTGCATGAGAGTTTGGCGGGCATTGTGGCAGGTAGAATTAGAGAGACCTACAACAAGCCAGTTCTTGTAATTACCGATGCGGAGGATGGAGCAAAGGGCAGCGGTCGTTCTATTCCTGCCTACAATATGTTCCAGGAGCTTACGGCAGTAAAAGATGTCTTCACTAAATTTGGTGGACATCCTATGGCTGCAGGCGTTTCTCTTTCTACTGACAAAATTGACGAGCTTAGAGATAGGCTCAATTCCAATTGCAAACTCACAGAGGATGACATGCAGGAGATTATAAAAATCGATTGCGATATGCCTCTTTCATATATGACTGAATCTCTTGTGGATAGCATAGATATGCTTGCTCCATTTGGCACAGGAAATACCAAGCCTCTTTTTGCCCTTAAAAATGTGGAGATAAAAGGTGCCAGCTTTATGGGAAAGGAGGGACAGTTCCTCAGATTAAACGTAGGTACTGAAAATGGTGGCAATATGACTGCCCTTATGTTTAGAAATGTTTTAGAGTTTCAGCAGGCGGTGTCTGATAAATATGGTGCTGACACGTTGCAGAGACTTTTTTCGGGAAATACAAATGATGTAAAAATGGATATTATATATGAGCCTTCCATTAATGAGTATAGAGGCAGTAGAAGTATACAGATTATGGTTGAAAATTTTAAATAGAGGGACTGGCATTTGTTGAATGTAGGGGTTAAATCATTTAAAATCAATTATATTATGTATAAATATTTTAAGGGATAATCGGAAGGATAATTGCTGATGGAAAAGCTAGAGAATTATACATTTGAATCCAGTGATGGACATTCAATTATTCATTGTGTTAAATGGTTGCCAGACAGAGAGCCAGTTGGTGTGATTCAGCTAGTTCATGGTATGGTTGAATATATAGAAAGATACGACGAGTTTGCTAGATTTTTGACTTCTAAGGGCTTTGTCGTAGTTGGTCATGACCATATTGGTCATGGTCATTCAGTTGAGAAGGAAGAGGACCTTGGAATTATGACAGGGGCTCATCCATCTGATGATATGGTGGAGGATATTCTCACTCATTTTTCTATTACTAAGAAAAACTATCCAGGTATTCCTTATTTCATTTTGGGACATTCAATGGGTTCATATATGCTTAGAAAGTTCTTGGCATGTAAGAGCGCATATTTGGAGGAGCTTAGCGGTGCAATTATTATGGGCACCGGATTTGAAAAGAGCGCATTCTGTAACTTTGGACTTTTTATGATAGGTGCTATTTCTCTATTTAAGGGGAAAAATTATCGCAGCACTTTGATACGTGATTTGACATATAGCGCTCCTTACAAGCAGTATGATTGCTATGGCAAGGATTTTGCCAATTCTTGGCTTACTAAAAATATTAAGAGCGTTGAGAAATATTACAGCGACCCTTATTGTACATTTATATTTTCTCTTAATGCATACCGTGGACTTGTGGAGGCTACTAAATACGCCTGCTCTAAAGAGTGTGCTAACAAGATGAGAAAGAACATTCCACTTCTTGTGATATCTGGAGAGGCAGACCCTGTTGGTAACTTGGGAGCAGGTACTAAGGCTGCATACCAGGAGCTTAAGAAGGCTGGGATTAAGGATGTTACCCTGAAGCTTTACCAGGGTGATCGTCATGAGATCTTAAATGAAATTGATAGACAACAAGTATATGAAGATATTTATCAGTGGGTGGATTCTCACTGCTAAGGATATGGAGTAGTTATGGATTCTTTGGAGCATTTAATTACAAGGTCAATAAAGACATATTACAAAAATAGGCTTTATGCTCCTATTATCTTTTTGATTGTTATTTTGGCACTTGCAATATTTTTCCCTGTGGGACATATGATAGCGCCGAGGACATATGATGAGGAGGATATTAGCCTTTATCAGTTGTACAACCAAAAGGAGCTTTACGGTAAGTTCAATCTCAAGAATCTTTATTTTACAGGCTACACCAACAAATGGCTTGATAGAACTAGAGGCTATTACTATTACACCATGATTAATTCGGAGTGTGTGGTAGTGCTACTTTCTCCAGACACTTGTGAGCAGGGCTCACCAACTATCGAGAATATTACCATTAAGGGAAAGGTGATTTATGATTCTCATTCTACCAGGACTTTGCTTGGCAACTTGGCTAACGATTTGAACTGGAATGAAGATGGTATTTTATCTACTGTTTCCACCTATAGTATTTCAGAGCCAGATGCGACAGGACTTATGTCTTCTCTGTTTGTGTTTTTGTATATACTCTTTGCAATCTACAGTGTAGCGTGTATAATTATTTTCTCGGTTTATATAGCATTTCCGGTTCTTTCTCTTCCAATTCAAAAGACCAGAGCTTATGGAAAGCCTGCTGAGATTTTGGCTGAGGCAGAAGAAGAGCTTGCTACACTTCCACAGTTGGCAACAGAGGATATGTTTATTACGGAGCATTATTTTATAGAGACCAGTAGCTATGGTGTGGCTATTGTTCCTATTGATGCCATTATTTGGATTTACAAGTATTCTACAATGCACAAGTTCCTTTGGCATCATTTTTCCATTACATACACTTTACATATTACTGCGGGCAAGCGTCATTACATTAAGTGTCCTAAGAATATTAAGAGTGATATCGATGGTATTATGGATTACCTTGCTGAGGCTAATCACAATATTTTGGTGGGATTCTCTGAGGAGAATCGTCTCAAGGTCGAGGAGATCCAGAACGATTTTGATTTTATCAGAAAGATTTCTGGCTTTTTATCTAAGAGGGTATAAAGATGGAAGCTTATACAGGCTTTGCCACTGTCTACGATAGGTACATGGATAACGTGCCTTATGACACATGGGCTACAAATATTAAGACTTTATTTGAAAAATATAATATGCCGATGGAAATCGTTTGTGATTTGGGCTGCGGTACTGGGCAGATGACCAGACGCCTTAAGGCTATGGGTTACGATATGATTGGAATAGATGTTTCTTATGACATGCTGATGGAGGCGCAGACTTCAGAGGATTCCGATGGAATCCTTTATCTATGTCAGGACATGCGTGAGTTTGAGCTCTATGGTACTGTTGGTGCTGTTGTGAGTCTTTGCGATAGTATTAATTATTTGAGAGACACTGATGAGCTTTTGCAGGTATGCAAGCTTGTTAACAATTATCTTGACCCTAAGGGACTTTTTATTTTTGATGTTAAGACTGAGCACTATTATAGAGAGCTTGGGTGCAAGACTATAGCAGAAAATCGCGATGAAGGAAGCTTTATCTGGGAAAATGAATATGACCCAGAAACTGGCGATAACAGTTATTATTTGACAATCTATGAGGAAAATGAAGATGGAACCTTTGACAGATACGAAGAGGAACATCTTCAGCATGCATTTACTCAGGAAGAGATTATAGATGCCATAAAATCAAGCGGTCTTGAATTGCTTGAGGTATGTGATGTAAACACTATGGGAGAGGCTTCTTCTGATAGTGATAGATTATATTTTGTAGCAAGAGAAATTACTAAATAATATTTACAGCTAATTTGATTATAAGTATCTAGAGAGGAGTACATTTAGATGAGTGATTATATAGTTAGAGCTACAGCGGCAAATGATGCAATCAGAGCATTTGCCATTGCAAGTAAGGATATGGTAGAGGAGGCCAGAAGTAGACATAATACTTCGCCTATAGTTACAGCAGCCCTTGGAAGAATGCTTTCAGCAGGTTCTATGATGGGCGTTATGTTAAAGGGCGAGGATGACCTTGTAACTCTTCAGATTCAGGGCAGCGGCCCAATGAAGGGTATTACAGTTACTGCCAATAGCAAGGGTCAGGTTAAGGGCTTTCCTAACGTGGCTGTAGTGGATTTGCCACCAAAGAATGGCAAGCTTGACGTAGGCGGCGCAATCGACCTTGGTATTATGCGTGTTATCAAGGATATGGGACTTAAGGACCCATACGTAGGTACAGTAGAGCTTCAGACAGGTGAGATAGCTGAGGATTTGACATATTATTATGCTGTTTCAGAGCAGATTCCTTCTACAGTTGGCTTAGGTGTTCTTATGAACAAGGACAATACAGTCAATTGTGCAGGCGGATTTATTGTTCAGCTTATGCCATTTACTCCAGAGGAAGTTATTGCTCAGATTGAGGAGAATCTCAAGACACTTCCATCTGTTACAGACATGCTTTCTGCCGGCAAGACTCCAGAGGAGATGCTTCAGACAGTATTAGCTGGACTTGATGTGGAATTTATGGAAACATACCCTGTTTGTTATAAGTGTGATTGTTCAAGAGAGCGAGTAATCAAGAGTCTTGCATCCCTTGGCAAGGAGGATATGGACGAGATAATTGCAGATGGAAAGCCAGTTGAGGTAAAGTGTCAGTTCTGCAATGAAGCCTATGAATTTTCTATCGATGAACTTAAAGGTTTTAGAAAAAACTAAAATTTCGATGGAAAACTATCCATTGCGTCGAATAAAACCGGGCTTTTTTTGAAAAGTTTATATGGTTTTATGGATTTTTTTCGTGTAAACTGATTCTCGGAGTTATTATGTCTTTTATAGAGGTAAAATGATGAGCACTAGTAAAAAAGATAAGGGTCAAAAAAAATCTTTTAGCAAGGCGGCTATGATTAAGGCCGGCATCATAGTAGGAGCATTACTTATTATTTATCTTGCTGGATGTATTTATTTTAATGACCATTTCTATATTCGAAGCAAAGTTAATGGCGTTGGAGCATCTTTTAAGGATGCTCAGGGCGCATACGACAAAATTATCAATAGCGCAGACCACTACAACATCACATTTGTAGATGGAGATGGCAATGTAGTTAATGAAGTTAGTTCTGCAGAGTTGGGTGTAGGAGTTAACTATCAGGTAGATCAGGTTCAGCTTCTTCTTGATAGCCAGACAGGTTTTAACTGGGTTGGTAGATTATTTGTTCCAGCTGAGTATTACACAGCCACAGGTAATTCTTATGATGCAACAAAAGTTAAATCAGTTGCTTCTTCACTTGATTTTAGCGGACAGCAGTCTACTACAGAGTCTCAGGATGCCTACATCGATTTTGACGGTAGCCAGTTTGTTGTTGTTGAAGAGGTATATGGAGACAGGATTGATGAAGAGGGCGTAGAGGCAGCCATCATCGATGCTGTTGAGAATCTCAGGACAGAGATTAATATTTCTGATGGCACATGTTATCACAAGCCAGCAGTACTTGCTGAGGATGATAATATCAATGCCGCAGTTGATGTTTTAAACGGATATATGAATACAGCTATCCACTATGACCTTGGTGAGGGGATTACAGAAGAAAT
Source organism: Pseudobutyrivibrio sp. AR14 (assembly GCF_900101325.1). Classification (NCBI taxonomy): domain Bacteria; kingdom Bacillati; phylum Bacillota; class Clostridia; order Lachnospirales; family Lachnospiraceae; genus Pseudobutyrivibrio; species Pseudobutyrivibrio sp. AR14. Next base: position 112,033 of record NZ_FMUY01000004.1, on the reverse strand, counting down.
CCCTGCAGCCACAAAGGCTACATGGTTTACATGGGATGATGATTTCAATGTTACATTTAATAGAGATGCAATAGGCGAGTATGTTGATTCCATGGGTGAGAAATACAACACCTACGGCAAGGCTAAGCCATTTACAACCACATCTGGAGAGGAGATTTCAGTTCCAGCAGGTTCATTTGGTTGGAAGATTGCATACGATGGTGAGATTGATCAGATTATAGCTGATCTTACAGCAGGTCAGGAGGTTACTAGAGACTTTACATATCTTTACCGTGGTACCAGCCATGGAGAGCATGACTATGGCAATTCTTACGTAGAGGTTAATCTTTCTGAGCAGCATGCATACGTATATAAGGATGGCCAGATGGTCATTGATTCAGATTTTGTATCTGGTAATATTTCTGCAGGTAATGGCACTCACACAGGCGTATATCCTATTGCCTACAAGGAAAAGGATGCCACACTTCGCGGCGACAATTATGCTACACCTGTTGATTATTGGATGCCATTTAATATGGGCGAGGGCCTTCACGATGCTAAGTGGCGCTCTAGCTTTGGTGGTAATATTTACAAGACTAGCGGTAGCCATGGATGTATCAACTTACCAAAGGACAAGGCTAAGGAGATATTCGAAACAGTAGAGGCAGGATGGCCTGTTATCGTATTCTATACAGGTAATACTGAGCAAGATAATTACTTGATTGTAAACCCTCAGATCAAGGTGCAGCAGCTTATTGCAGAAATTGAAGCAGTTACTCTTGAATCAGAGGCCCAGATTGTTTCTGCAAGAATCCAGTACGATGCCCTTTCTGATGAGCAGAAGGCAGAGGTTACTAATTATCAGGATCTTGTCAATGCAGAACTTCAGTTGATTGCACTTAAGCAACAGGCAGGATTGGATGCAGGAGCTCAGGAGCCTGCTCCAGAGGTAGCTCCAGAAGTAGCACCTGTTCCTGCAGAATAGATTACATATTGACCACTTTTAACTAGCATTACATGAGGAAGAATAATGAAAAATTGGAAGGACAATGTTCGAAAAGTAGTACCTTATACACCTGGAGAACAGCCAAAAGCTAAAGTAATTAAGCTTAACACCAATGAAAATCCATACCCACCAAGTCCTTTGGTGGGTAATGCTATTTCCGGTGTTACTTTGGATTCTCTTAGAAAGTATCCAGACCCAGCCTGTGATATTTTGATATCTGCTATTGCAAAATATCACGGATTTGACAAGGAAAACGTATTTGTTGGAGTAGGTTCTGATGATGTGTTAGCCATGGGCTTTCTCACATTTTTTAATTCAAATGAGCCTGTTTTATTCCCAGATATTACATATTCTTTTTATGATGTTTGGGCTGAGTTGTTTAGGATTCCATATGTGGTTAAGCCACTTGATGATGATTTCAAAATCATAGCATCTGACTATGAGGGCCCATGCGGAGGTATTGTGATTCCTAATCCAAATGCTCCAACTGGCGTAGCTGAGCCTGTGTCATTCTTCGAGGATATTATTAAGGCTCATCCTGAGTGTGTAGTTATAATTGATGAGGCTTATGTTGATTTTGGCTCTCAGTCTTGCATTGAGCTCACTAGAAAATATGACAATGTACTTGTTGTTCGTACATTCTCTAAGTCACGTGCCATGGCAGGCAACCGTATCGGTTATGCCGTGGGTTCAAAGGAACTTATTAAGTATCTTTCAGATTGCAAGTTCTCATTTAACTCATACACTATGGATACCATCACTCTTGCAGCTGGTGTTGCATCTATCGAGGATGATGAGTATTTCAAGGCCAGAGTTCAGGACGTTATTGCTACAAGAGAGTGGACCAAGGATCAGCTTAGTGAACTTGGATTTTCTTTCCCTGATTCTAAGAGCAATTTTATTTTTGCTAAGCATGAATCAGTGGATGCAATACATATTTTTGAGGAGCTTAAGAAGAGGGGCATCTATGTCCGCCACTTCTCTAAGCCTGAGCGCATAGCGGATTATTTGCGTATATCTATTGGTACAGATGAGGAGATGCGCACATTTATCGCTGAATTAAGTGAAATAGTTAAATAGCACAGTTTTATTGTGATTTTATATTAAGGAGTTTATTTATGATTCATTATTTAATTGCTTTTTTGATTTCTATGGTACCTTTGATTGAGCTTAGAATTGCTGTTCCTTATGCTCTTCACCATCATCTTGATGTATTACCAAGTTATATTATTTGTATTATTGGTAATATGATTCCTGTTCCTATTATTTTCTTTTATGCAAGAAAGGTTTTGGAGTGGGGCAAGGATAAAAAAGGAATAGGTAAGTTCTTTACTTTTTGTTTGGAAAAAGGCCACAAAGGTGGTGTTAAATTAAAGGAAAAGACAGGCAAAGGTTTGTATTTTGCATTATTTTTATTTGTAGGCATTCCAGTTCCTGGTACTGGCGCATGGACAGGTACACTTGCAGCATCAATTCTTGATATGGATTTTAAGAGAAGTGTTAGAGCTATAATCTGCGGTGTTGTTCTTGCTGGTGTAATTATGGGCGTTGGCATGAAGATTCTTATGTTTTTAGCTGGTTTGTTTGTATAATATAAGAGGATTTTAGATGAATGTAGTAGAATTTATTGTTAATGTTACAGCTATTTTTTCAGGTTTGTTTATTTATATTGGAGTTATTAAGTCTGAGTGGGGCAAGAAGCATGCACATCATCAGTATTTGATTATGCTTGGTGCAGTACTTGCTGGCGCATTAATTGGAGGAGTCTTAAGATGGCTACTAGTGGTAAGGTAAAGGGCCAGACTGCTTGTGAATACTGTAATAATTTCGTCTGGGACGAGGAGGATGAACAGTATTACTGCGAGATGGACATGGATGAAGACGACTATGTCCGCCTAGTTACTGGCCATTATAGCGAGTGTCCATATTTTGTTAATGGAGACGAATATAAGGTAGTTAGACACCAGATGTAGTTATGTGTTATTATAGAAGTAAGTTTGTATAGGAGGTAACAATGGAGAATTTTAAAATGAAAAAATTATTTAAGAGAATAGCGTCATTTGCAATGGCGGTTGCAATGACTTTATCAGTGTCTGTTACTGCTAAGGCAGCTACAGCAGGTATCGATGTTTCTAAATATCAGGGGGCTATTAACTGGTCAGCAGTTGCTGCTTCTGGTATTTCTTTTACATTTATTAAGGCAGGAAGCACAAATAAGGGAATGGACCCATATTTTGTTTCGAATGTACAGGGTGCTCAGGCAGCTGGTGTTCGTACTGGTGTATATATTTATTCATACGCTACAACTCCAGAGGCTGCAGCGGCAGAGGCAGAGTTGCTTCTTCAGTGGATTGAGCCATACAATATCAACTTCCCAGTAGCTATTGATATTGAGGATAATGTACAAAAGGGACTTGATGCTGGTACATGTACAGCTATTGCTAATACATTCTGCAGCATTGTTTCACAGGCAGGTTACACACCAATCGTTTACACATACACTAACTTCTACAAGTCACACTTTACATCAGGTCTTGCTTATGACAAGTGGATTGCCCAGTATGCAGATCACAATGACACACCAGGTTGGGCTATTTGGCAGTATTCTTCAAGCGGATCAGTTCCAGGAATCGCTGGTCGTGTAGATATGAATACAGCAGCTAAGGATTATACAGCATTTATCCCAGCAGTAGGTCTTCTTGATATGGGAGCTGGCAATGTATACTTCTTCAACAACTATCGTAGACAGTTTGGTTGGGTAGATGTTGCAGGTGTTAAGTATCACACAGATCCTACAACAGGTATCGTAACTACAGGTTGGTTTGCTGATGAGACTGGTTCATATTACTTTACACCAGGCACAGCTAACGCAGCAGTAGGTCTTAATACAATTGATAATGGTATTTATTACTTCAATGAGGCTGCACAGCTTCAGACAGGTTGGTTAGAGCTTGATGGATTTACATTCTTCTTTAACCCAGCAGAAAATGGTAAGCTCTTCACAGGTTGGTGGTCTGATCCAGCAGTTGGCACTCGTTACTTAGATACAACTGATGGTCACATGCTTACAGGTCTTTCTGTAATTGGCAAGGATATGTACTTCTTCAATGAGCAGGGTCTCCTTCAGACAGGTTGGATCGATGTTCAGGGTGCTACATATATGTTCAATCCTAACGACAACGGTAAGATGTACAAGGGATGGTGGACAGACCCAACAGGTACATACTACTTAGATGCAGTTGATGCTCATAGAGTGACTGGTCTTACATCAATCGATGGTTCAGTTTACTACTTCAATGAGACAGGTCAGATGCAGGTAGGCGCTGTCAATGTTGGCGGTGTTACATACTTCTTCGGCGCAGATGGTAAGATGCAGACAGGTATCCAGGCAGTAGGAGATGCTACATACTTCTTCGGAGCTGACGGTGCTATGGCTACAGGATTTATCCAGACAAAGGACGGCGTATACTACGCTGGCGCTGATGGTAAGCTTGTAATTGGTCAGGCAGTTCAGATTGGTGCTGGTCAGTACTTATTCGGAGCTGATGGTAAGATGGTTGTTAATCAGGTAGTACAGATTGGCGCTACATTATATCAGACAGATGAGACTGGTCTTGTAGTTGCAGCTGCTCCTGCACCACAGGCTACTATTACAACAAAAGCAAAATAATTTAATTAAAAACTATTGCCATCTGGCTTGGAGTAATCCTTGCCAGATGGCTTTTTTATTGGTGCGAGAGTTGGACTATAAAAAGTTATAAGTATTTAGCTAATACCTATTGACAAGTAGTTAAATAATTATTATCATATCTTCAGAAAGTTTTGAAAGGATAATAGTTATGAACAAGACGCTTAATGTTATTTACGAGGAAGTAGCAGAAGTTACAGGCTTGTCAATTGATGAGAAGACAGAGACACTAGTTGGTGTCAGCAATGGATATCATCTTACAATAGGTATGAAAGATAATGCCTATGTCATGTATGCTTCAGCTAGAAAAAACGGAAGTCTTCCTGACAAGGAATTTACAAAAGAGGCCAAGAAGGCTATCGAGGGAGTGCGAACAGTTGCTGTTCAGGGAAATAATATTGCCGTCTGGATTGCAGGAGCTACAAAAAATAAAGTAATAGAAAACATGATATCAGCTATAAAGGGTACTACAGAGTATTTCAGAGCTAATGGTTATGAGGACGTCTGTGAATACTGTGGCAAGCCATCTGATAGAATTAATATATATAACATCAGCGGAGGGATTAGCTTCCTCTGTGAGGATTGTTATGCACAGATTAATCAGTCAATAAAAAATGCACAGTTTGATGAAGAAAATACCGAGGAAAATGTTTTAGGAGGTATTTTAGGAGCTATATTAGGTAGCATCATTGGTGCTATTGTCATTGTAGTTGTTGCACAGCTGGGATATGTGGCTGTACTGTCAGGTGTTGTTATGGGTGTAACAACAATCTGTGGTTATGAGAAGCTTGGCAAAAAGCTTTCTGGTAAGGGCGTTGCCATTAGTGCTCTTGTAATGATTGCAATGGTCTTTGTAGCAGAGATTGTGCAGTGGAATATAGTATTTTCTAGGGAAATGGGAATAGATTTCTTTGATGGTCTTAGTATATTTGGAACATTCCTTGCAGATAGTGAGGTTAAGACAGATTTTATTATCTCATTGATGGAGTCTTACGCATTTACAGCCCTTGGAGCTATTCCTGCTGTTTATAGCTCATTGAAGAAGAGAAAAGTTGCTTATGATGCATACCAAATACAGTAATAAGAGCAAATAAAAATGACTAGCAGATTCTGCTAGTCATTTTTGTTTGCCACAGCGCACCCATTGCCGAAGGCAATTTTCAATGTGCGCTTTCCCGCATTAGTCATCATTAAGCTCGTCGTCAGAAAGCTCAAGGACTGCACGCTTACGAGCCATCTCATCTGATTCAAGATACTCGTCGTATGTAGTCATCTTATCAATCATCTGTCCGTTAGGAAGAATCTCTATGATACGATTAGCTGTTGTCTGTACGATTTCGTGGTCACGAGAAGAGAAGAGGATAACACCTGAAAACTTCTGGAGACCAGTGTTGAGTGCTGTGATACTTTCCATATCAAGGTGGTCAGTAGGCTCATCAAGCATAAGTACGTTAGAATTCTCAATCATCATACGTGAAAGAAGAACACGTACCTTTTCACCACCGGATAATACCTTCATCTTCTTAGCACCGTCATCACCTGCGAAAAGCATACGTCCAAGGAAACCACGTACATAAGTAGCATCCTTAATCTCAGAGAACTGTGTAAGCCAATCTACGATTAAAAGGTCAGTGCTGAAAATCTCTGTATTGTCCTTAGGGAAGTAAGACTGGCTTGTTGTAACGCCCCACTTGTAGCTTCCCTCATCTGGCTCCATCTCGCCAGCGAGAATCTGGAACAATACTGTCTTAGCCTTTTCGTTAGAACCAACAAAAGCAATCTTGTCTTCACGACCAACATTGAATGAAAGGTGATCTAAGATAAGCTCACCGTCGATAGTCTTAGTAAGATTTTCAACTGAAAGAACTTCGTTACCAATTTCACGAGCTGGTCTAAAGTCGATATATGGATACTTACGGCTTGAAGGACGGATGTCATCAAGCTGAATCTTTTCAAGTGCACGCTTACGAGATGTAGCCTGCTTAGATTTAGAAGCGTTAGCAGAGAATCGCTGGATGAATTCCTGTAATTCCTTGATCTGCTCTTCCTTTTTCTTGTTAGCTTCCTTACGCTGCTGGATAATGAGCTGTGAACTCTGATACCAGAAATCGTAGTTACCAGCGTAGAGCTGAATCTTGCCATAATCGATATCTGCTGTATGTGTACATACCTTATTAAGGAAGTAACGGTCATGGGATACAACAATAACTGTATTTTCAAAGTTAATAAGGAACTCCTCTAACCAACCGATAGCATCTAAATCAAGGTGGTTAGTAGGCTCATCAAGAAGGAGTACATCAGGTGAACCAAAAAGTGCACGAGCAAGAAGAATCTTGACCTTAAGGGCACCAGGAAGCTCTGACATGAGAGTGTAGTGGAACTCTGTGTCTACACCAAGACCATTTAAAAGTGTAGCGGCATCAGACTCTGCATTCCAACCATCCATCTCTGCAAACTCAGTCTCAAGCTCAGCTGCGCGGATACCATCCTCATCAGAGAAGTCTTCCTTCATATAGATAGCGTCCTTTTCCTTCATGATGTCATAGAGACGCTGGTTACCCATGATAACAGTATCAAGAGCTGTGAACTCATCATATTTGAAGTGATCCTGCTCTAAGAATGAAAGTCTGTTTCCAGGGCTCATTGTAATCTCGCCGCTTGTAGGCTCCAACTGGCCAGATAAAATCTTAAGGAAGGTAGACTTACCAGCACCGTTAGCACCGATGATACCGTAGCAGTTACCTTCAGTAAATTTGATATTAACTTCTTCGAAAAGGGCCTTTTTGCCAAAACGAAGAGTAACATTATTTGCTTGAATCATTATTACTTTCCTTTCTCTATACAAAAAAACAAGTTGGAAAACTAGGCATGCCAAAGTAAGTCCAACTAATAAAATCAAAACCTGTGTAATGATACCAAAAAAATGCAAAAATGTCTAGAAAATTGCAACTTTTTGGGAATTGTGAATGTTGCTTTTTGCAATGTTAAATTATATAATATTTAATAAAATTTTTGGGAAGGTGGTGATACCGTGGCAGAAAAGACAAAGACAGAATTAGAAACACTAGAACGCAAGATTTCTGTGGAAAATCGCGGTGTCATAGCAACAGCTGACTTTGTAGACCCTGAGGAGCTCTACAAGGAGCTTATTGCGCGTGTGCAAAAGTACCACCCAAATACTGATATTTCTATGATTGAGAAGGCTTATCAGATTGCGTCCAAGGCCCATGAGGGACAGATGCGCAAGTCCGGTGAGCCTTATATTATACATCCACTTTGCGTAGCTATTATTTTGGCTGACTTGGAGCTTGATAAAGAGACTATTGTAGCTGGTATCCTTCATGATGTGGTAGAGGACACAATCCTTAGCAAGGAGGAGATTGCTGAAGAGTTTTCTGAGGAAGTTGCAGAGCTTGTAGATGGAGTTACCAAATTAGGCCAGTTGAGCTACGATGCTGACAAGGTAGAAATCCAGGCAGAGAATCTTCGTAAGATGTTTCTTGCCATGGCTCGTGATATTAGAGTTATCCTTATTAAGCTTGCAGATAGACTTCACAACATGCGTACACTCAAGTACATGAAGCCTGAGAAGCAAAAGGAAAAGGCCAGAGAGACTATGGAGATATATGCTCCTTTGGCTCAGAGACTTGGTATCAGCAAGGTAAAAATTGAGCTGGATGACTTATCTCTTAAGTATTTAGAGCCAGAGGCATATTATGACCTTGTTGAAAAGATAGCTCTTAGAAGAAATCAGCGTACTGAGTACATTAATTCACTGGTAGATGATGTTGCTAAGCACATCAAAGAAGCTGATATTCAGGCTGATGTATATGGCCGAGCTAAGCATTTCTTTAGTATCTATAAGAAGATGGTGAATCAGAACAAGACCATCGATCAGATATATGACTTATTTGCAGTACGTATCATAGTTGACTCTATCAAGGACTGTTATGCAGCTCTTGGTGTTATACATGAGATGTACACTCCAATTCCAGGCCGTTTTAAGGACTACATTGCTATGCCAAAGCCTAATATGTATCAGTCTTTGCATACTACAGTCATCGGACCTAATGGAGCTCCATTTGAGATTCAGATTCGTACATACGAGATGCACCGCACTAGCGAATACGGTATCGCTGCTCACTGGAAATACAAGGAGAGCGGTGAGGGTTCATCAGTTGTAGGCGAAGAGGAGAAGCTTTCATGGCTTAGAGAGATTCTTGAGTGGCAACAGGAGATTTCCGACAATAAGGAATTCTCATCTTTATTAAAATCAGATTTAAATTTATTCTCGGATACAGTATTCTGTTTTACTCCTAGTGGAGATGTTAAGAATTTGCCTAACGGCTCTACACCTATCGATTTTGCCTACGCTATTCACTCGGCAGTAGGTAATAGGATGATTGGTGCCAAGGTCAATGGCAAGCTGGTTCCAATAGACTATGAGATTCAAAATGGTGACAGAATTGAGATTGTCACATCTCAGAATACTAATGGACCTAGCCGTGACTGGCTCAATATTGTTAAGTCTTCTCAGGCTAAGAATAAGATTAACCAGTGGTTTAGAACTCAATCCAAGGACGAGAATATTGCAAAAGGTAAGGAACTTCTTATCAATTCAGCAAAGCAAAAGGGCTTTGATTTAGGTGATCTTAATAAGCCAAAGTATCAGGAGCTTATTAAGAATAAATTTGGATTCCATAGCTGGGAGGATACACTTGCAGCTATTGGTCAGGGAGCCATCAAAGAAGGTAATGTTATTAACCGAATGCATGCTGCATGGGAGAAGGATCATCCTGTTAAGGTTACAGATGAAGAGGTTCTTGCTGAGCATTCTGGAACTGGAGAGAAGATTCGTCCTAAGTCTAAAAATGGCATTACTGTCAGCGGACTTTACGATGTATCTGTTCGTTTCTCCAAGTGCTGTAATCCAGTGCCAGGTGATGAAATTGTCGGCTTTGTCACAAGAGGACGTGGTGTTTCCATCCATCGTACCGATTGTATTAATATGATTAATCTTCCTGATTTTGAAAAGGAGCGTCTCATTGAGGCCGAGTGGGCTCAGGATGCTGAAGATGATGGACAAAAGGGCGGAGTTTACCTTACAGAGATTAATATTTACGGTAACAATCGTACAGGACTTCTTGTTGATATTACCCGTATATTTACAGAGAGAGAAATCGATATAGATTCAATTCACTCTAAGACTAGCAAGCAGGGTGTGGCTACTATCACCATAAAGTTTGGTACCCACAGCAAGGAGCAGCTTAGAGCTCTTGTAGAGAAGATTAAGCAGGTTGAATCAATCATCGATGTTGAGAGAACTAGAGGATAAAATGAAAGTTGCACATGTACTTCTTCCTGTTTGCGCAATGAATTGTTATTTGGCAATCAATGATGCGACAGGAGAATCAATTATTGTAGATCCAGGCTCTTCCCCAGAGCGAATAAAAAAAGCTGTTGAGGCATCTGGTGCTAGACCGGTTGCTATCATTCTTACCCATGGTCATTTTGATCATGTGGGAGCGGCAGAGGAGATTGCAGGAGAATATGGTATCAAGGTATACGCATACGAGGGAGAGCGAGAGACTCTTGAGAATCCTTCAGTGAATTTGTCCGCAGATATGATTTTCAAGCCAAAGGCTTATCATGTAGATGTATATCTTAAGGATGAGCAGGAGGTAGAGCTTGCAGGACTTAAGTTTAAGTGCCTTGCTACACCAGGACATACACCTGGTGGATGCTGCTTCTATTTTGCTGATGCAGGTCTTGTATTTACTGGAGATACACTTTTCTGTGGCTCCGTTGGACGTACAGATTTCCCTGGCGGTTCTATGGCCCAGCTTGTTGATAGTATAAAAAATAAGCTTATGGTACTACCTGATGATACAATCTGCTATCCAGGTCATGAGAGCGCCACTACCATTGGAGATGAAAAAATATATAATCCATATCTGTAGAAAATACTATAATCCGTTACACTATTGAGCTTTTGTAATACTCTGCTTGGCAAGAAAGCTTTGCTTGAGTATCACAAAAAAATTGGTAGCTGCGGATTATATTTTTTGCAAGAAATTAAATAAGGAATTAATTATGATTTATATCAAGTTAAACGAAGACAATTTTGAATATGACATATATTCTCTGGTTAAGGCCTTCTATCCTAAGGAGGATGTGAGGATTGGCACAGATGAGGCTCCTGTTGATGAGGATGTAAGCTTCACTATGGATGTTAAATACGCAGACCATGTGCTCACCCTCGATGGGAAAGAAGTAGAGATAGATTATTCCAATCGACCTGATACCAAGAATCGCCTGAAGCTTGCTATATATAAGAGCCTTAGTGAGCGCACGGGCAAGACTCTACCTTGGGGAACACTTACGGGAATTCGCCCTACCAAAATCTCCCTTGGAATGATTGAGGAGGGGGCTAGTGATGATGAGATTACTTCATACATGAAGGATACTTATCTTACCTCCCAGGAGAAGATTGATCTGAGTCTTGAGGTTTCCCACAAGGAACATGAGCTTCTTTCAAAGATTGATTATGACAATGGATATTCTGTATATATAGGAATTCCATTTTGCCCTAGCACATGTCTTTACTGTTCATTCACTTCCTATCCAATAGGACTTTGGATGAAAAAGCTTGATGATTATATTGATGCCCTGGAAAAAGAGATGGCATTTACAGCTGAGGCTTGCAAGGACAAAAGTTTAACCACGATTTACATTGGGGGCGGGACACCTACTTCACTGGATGCAGAGCATTTGGAGAGATTACTTTCTCTAATAGATAAATACTTCGATACAAAGTCTCTGCTAGAATATACAATAGAGGCGGGACGCCCTGATTCCATCACCTATGAGAAGCTTCAGGTGATGAAGAATCACCCGGTATCCAGAATTTCCATTAACCCACAGACTATGAATCAAAAGACTCTAGATTTAATAGGACGATTCCACAAGGTGGAGGACATTCATAGAGTCTATGGTTGGGCCAAGGAACTTGGATTTGAAAATATAAATATGGATTTAATTTTAGGATTACCTGGTGAGACTATTGAGGATGTTCAGTATACATTGTCTGAGGTAGAGAAACTTAGTCCAGATAATCTGACAGTTCATTCCCTTGCGCTTAAGCATTCGGCTAGGCTCAACTACGACAAGGAAGCCTACGAGGATTACCTTGTAGAGAACTCTCAAAAACATATGGATATATGTCTTGAGGCAGCTAGACGGATGGATATGGAACCATATTATCTATATCGTCAAAAGAACATGGCTGCCAATCTGGAAAATATCGGATATGCTAAGGAAGGAAAAGAAGGCCTTTATAATATCTTGATAATGGAAGAAAAACAAACTATAATGGCTCTTGGTTGCGGCACGGCCTGCAAGTTTGTTACAGACCATGGCAAGACAGTTACAAGATGTGAAAATGTCAAGGACGTTCAGCTATATATGGACAGAATTGATGAGATGATAGAAAGAAAAAGAGAAAGACTTAGAGAGGATTTGAAATGGCTTTAAACAAGAAACCAGTTAACGGAATGAAGGATATTCTCCCTTATGAGATGGAGGTTCGCGATTACGTAACTTCTATAATTAAGGATACATATCGTTCTTTTGGATTTACACCAATTGAGACACCAGCTATGGAGTCAATTGGCAATTTATCAAACAAGCAGGGTGGAGAGAATGAAAAGCTTATCTTCAAGGTAATGAAGAGAGGCGAGAAGCTCAACATTGCTGAGGCTACTACAGAGGAGCAGGTTGTTGACTTTGGTATGAGATATGACCTTACAGTTCCACTTTGTAGATTCTATTCTAACCATGCTAATGAGCTTACATCTCCATTTAAGGCTCTTCAGATTGGTTCCGTATGGAGAGCTGACAGACCACAGCGTGGCCGTTATCGTCAGTTTACTCAGTGCGATATTGATATTCTTGGTGAGCCTAGTAATTTGGCAGAGATTGAGCTTATTCTTGCTACAACAACTACTCTTGGTCGTATTGGTTTCAAGAACTTTGAGATTCGTATAAATGAGCGCCGTATTCTTAAGGCTATGGCAGCTTACGCTGGCTTTTCTGAGGAGGATTATGATTCTATCTTCATTACTCTTGATAAGATGGATAAAATCGGTCTCGATGGAGTTTCAGCAGAGCTTCTTGAGGCAGGCTACTCTAAGGAGTCTATCGACAAGTACGTAGGCCTCTTTGCAGCACTTGAGGGTGTTAAGGATGTGGCAGCAGGCATGGAAGTTCTCTTTGATAAGCTTGGTGAGTTCCTTGATACAGAGGTTGCAGATTGGATGCGTGAGATTGCTACAGCAGTTAACGCTACAAAGGAAGCACAGTTTGAGCTTGTATTTGATCCTACACTTGTACGTGGTATGAGCTATTATACAGGTACTATTTTTGAGATTGCTATTCCAGAGTTTGGAGGAAGCTGCGGTGGCGGCGGACGCTACGACAAGATGATTGGCAATTTCACAGGTCAGAATACTCCAGCTTGTGGTTTCTCAATCGGATTTGAGCGTATTATCCTTCTTCTTATGGAGCAGGGGTTTAAGGTGCCAGGTGCTAATAAAAAGGTGGCTTACCTTGTAGAAAAGGGCTATCCAGCTGAGAAGCTTGCAGAGGTTATGGCTCAGGCCAAGGCTGCAAGAGAGCAGGGACAGACAGTTCTTGTTGTTCGTATGAACAAGAACAAGAAGTTCCAGAAGGAGCAGCTTACAAACGAAGGTTACGAAGAGTTTGTTGAGTTCTTCAATAGATAATTATATATGTATGAATATAAGGCAACTGTCAGGAATTGGGCAGTTGCTTTTTCATTATTTATTCACAGAATAGACCACATTTTAGTTTATAATGACGACAGTTGGTCTCGCTAGCTTTGTTGGGGTATATTGTTCGATCAATCGAAGGGAGATGATTAACGGAGGGTTTTTCATGGAAAAGAAAAGCAAAGCGATGTCCCTTAAAGTCATGTTGATCGGTTTGGTTATACTAGCATTATTACTAGTTGGTTTTGCTGCAACACTTGTTGGTGTTATTAACCTAAGGCGTGGTATGGAGGACGAGGTTGAAACAGGTGTGGCTGCAGCTTGTAAATCTTATGCAATGGTATTGCAGTACACAAGAGACGATGATGCATCAGAAACTAGCACACTAGAAGAGAATATGTATAGTCAGACAGGTTATGATTATACATATTTTGTAGGAGATACTAGAGAACGTTCTAGTATTGATGGAGTAGTAGGAACAAAGGCTTCATACGCAGTTATCGAGGCTGTATTAAAGAATAAGCAGAGTTATTCAGCGTCTAATGTAGTTATTAATGGTGAAAAATTCTACGTGGCCTATGAACCTTTGATAGATGAAAATACAGGTGAGGTTTATGGTATGGCTTTTGTAGGCCAGCCAAAGATTCTTATCTCAAATTATATAAATGATAGAATAAAATGGATGATTACTTTGGCTGGAGGGATTATCATTGCATTTACTATTTTGATGATGATATATGTAATGCAGATAGTTAAAGCCATAGATGAAAATGTTAAGGCAGTTCGCCAGATGGCTACAGGAGATTTGGCTATCAAACTAACGGATAAGGTTAAAAACCGTAAGGATGAACTGGGAGAAATGTCATCGGCCCTATCTGATATGGCGGGCAAAATAAGAAGCGTAATCGGAAATGCAAGGGTGTCCTCAGATGAAGTGGATAATTCTGCAGAGTACTTATACACAACGGTACAAAGTATCAGTGAAACAGCGGACAATGTAACAACTGCAGTTGCACAGGTTGCAACAGGAGCTTCAAGCCAGGCTGAGTCTTTGCAGTCTGCTGTGGAGAGTGTAAATGATATTAATACAGCTATAGAGCTTATTACTGACAATACTAAGCAGATGCAGGGGCTTGCAGATTCTATGCAGGAAAATTCTAAGGCGAGTCAGGACAAGCTGTCAGAGCTTAGGGCATCCACAAGAGAAAGTATTACAGCTATTGATGGTATAGTTGAGCTGATTGGAAATACTAACTCAGCGGTTACTACTATCAGTGAAGCTGTTAAAATAATTGATGCAATTGCAGCTCAGACTAATCTGCTTTCATTAAATGCCAGCATTGAGGCGGCAAGAGCGGGTGAGGCTGGCAAGGGATTTGCTGTTGTTGCAGATGAGATAAGACAGCTTGCAGACCAGTCTGCAGAGGCTGCTGGAAATATTCAAGAGGCTATGAAGGGACTGGCATCCGATTCCACAAAGACAATGGAAGAGGCTGGCAATGTTCAGGAGACAATTAGCAACCAGCGTTCTACAATCCATAGGACTATTGAGCAGGTAGATGCACTCATTGGAAATATCAATGATTCAATTAGATTAACAAGAGAGATTGTAGAGAATGTAGATAAATCAGAAAAAGCAAGTCAGGTTATCTCTGATACAATTACAAATCTTTCATCTATTTCTCAGGAAAATGCTGCAAGCTCCGAGGAGACAAGAGCTTCTATGCAAGAATTATCAGATACGATGGATGTGCTTTCTAACAAGGCTAATGGACTTAATGAAATCGCTAAGGTACTTGATAATGAGATGGCATTTTTCCAATATCAGGAGCAGTTATTAGCACAAGGCTAATGCCTGGGCTTAACTAATAAGAAGTAGGTTCAAAGGGTATAAATAAAAGCGCTAGAGATTAATTTCTCTGGCGCTTTTATTGTAGCTTAATAAAATGTTTACCTTGCTCTGATATCAAGGATTTCTCCAATATACATGGTGTGGAAATCATCCATGTGCCTTTCAGTATATTGCTCGTCTAGAATCTTTGGATCAACGATAGTGTTTTCCGTCATTGGCACAGCGGCAATCTTTCTGCAAAGGATGATGAAGTTGGCGCCGTCAATATATGGAGCGTTCATGGCGTGCTCAATTTCTACCTTACACTGGGCTAGCTTGTCTTCATTTCGACCGCTAAGCTGGTCTAAAACTTTCATAAGCTGAACGTTGTTTTTTTCGGACATATCAAAGAAGCAGGCAGAGAAATATTCACTGTCATCTATAAGTTGCTTGGTGTAGCGGGTGTTGCGCAAGAATGCGTAGACAACATTTTTACCCCATATGTGACCTACCCCTCCATTGTGAGAAGAGGTTGCGTTTACTTTGCCGTTTGCTTCTGCAACAATAGCTATACCTTCTTCGGCCAGTTTCTTGATAGGGTTCCACTCTAGCATATCGATTGGATAAGGTTGAAATGTGTGCATATAATCTCTCCTTTTCTATAGATTGTGCTGTTGAATGAATTTTAAAAATTCATGCTCAGGAAGTGGTCTTGAGAAATAGAATCCCTGGATGTAATCAACACCAAGTGTTTTCATTTCTTCAAGGGAATCTGAAGTCTCAATTCCTTCGGCTATGATTTTAATGCCCATTGAATGGGCCATTTCTATAACTGTTTTGACAATGGCTTTTGCCTTTGGATTAATGAAATATTCGTCGGTTAGGTGTTTATCAAGCTTAACAATGACAACTGGCATATCGATGATGTAGTTAAGATTAGAAGAGCCGGAGCCAAAATCATCAAGAGAAAATGATAAACCTTCTTCCTCAAGCTTTTTCATATTTGCAAAGAGATTCTCCTGACTGTGGATGGAGTTGGTCTCTGTTATTTCTAAATTAATGAATTCCGCTGAAATGTTGTATTCTTTAAGCATTTCTAAAAATCTGTTGACGAAAAGAGGATTTTCCCCCTGTTTCACTGAAAGGTTAAGCTCTACATGTTCTACGCCAAGTCTATCTATGTGATAGGATTTTAAAAATGAGAGAGCCTTTCTGTAGATTGTATCTGAAAGAGGAATGATTCTACCTGATGCTTCCACAATAGGAATGAACTCGTCAGGATAAATTAAGGAGTCGTCCCCTAGCCGGATACGAACCAATGCTTCTGCTGTTGTATATTTGTTTTTGGCTATATCGAAAATAGGTTGGTAATGAACCTCTATTCGATCATTTTCCATGGCTTCCACAACCATTTTTTCAACAGCCTTGCTATGCCTTACGGTTGCCATGATTTCATCATTTACAATGACTTCGTTTCCAGTAAGCTTGTTCCTATCGTTTGGAATAAAGCCGGTGAGAAGAAGTATCAGTTCATCAGCATTGCTTGAGATATTTGAGTCTGGAACAATGGTATAAAAAGGACTCAAAAGTGTGATGGCATTGCTGACATCAGGGTTGTCCTGTATAGATTGAAAATATGTGTTGATTCTAAATTTGGTGCTCTCAACAAAATCCATATTTTCAAAAACTAATACGAAGTATCCCTCTGCAGTATCGAAAATTTTTGCTGTATCCACTGTAAACAAAAACTCTGAAAGCTTTGAAATAGTGGTGCGAAGCAACTTGTTTTCATTGGCTGAATCTGCCACCGTTCTAAAGGAAATCATCATAACAGAAAAGCTTTTTCTGGATTGATAAAGGTAATCAAAATAATCTCTAATAACAGCTGAGCTAAAGTGTCCGGTACGTCTAGAAAGAGAGCTCTGGGGATTCTCCAACTCAAAATACATTATAAGTGCGCCTATACAGCTGGCGTAGCTTACAATAAGAACTTTTGGATCCAGAAACTGGATAATAGCAGAAACGCTCCAGATGGCCATCCAAATTAAAAGCATGTTGCTCTTTTTTTGCTTGATATGATGTCTTAGTACTACTGTGGAAATGCCAGTTGTAAAAATATAAAAAGATACAAATATATAGGTGGCGATGGTAGCTGGGCCATAGGAATAGAGCTTGACTCCGTCGTAGTAGATTTGGATAGGAAGATACATGGTGATAATCATTCCAATTACACACACTACCTGATAGAGAGTGCCCAGCATTTTCTCGTGCTTGCTTCCATAGTATTCAAATACATCAGCAGTGGTGTAAAAGAGGACGCTAAATGAAACTACCTGTAATGATAGAAGATAGAGCTTACATATTAAATACACCAATGTATCGCTGAATCGATTTGAATGTACAATAAAATAGCAGGATGCAATATCTAAAAGGACACATCCTAAAATTGAATATATAGTTGTCCGGAAATGACGCTCGGAACTAAGGCCCATGGTGGGCTGGCGTCTATAAAAAAAGAGGATAGTGGCCATTATGGCCAATCCGCATAATTGAGTGTAAATATTCATAATATCGCCTTCATTTCGTGTAGTTATCTGAATTATACCATTTAAAAATCTTTATAGTATATTCAATAGAAAGAGTTCACAAAATATTACCAAAGAGGACACAAAAATCCGGTTTCCATTCGTTAATAATTTAGCACACTAAAGTGTTGACGTGAGGGCTGAAAAGATGGATAATGAAAAAGATTATTAACAAAATGTTTATGAGATGTTCGGAGGCTACTATGGAAATCAGATTTGAAAAACGCGAAAAATTAAAGGAAAAGCCAGATTGGAAGAACCTTGGTTTTGGAAAGTACATGACTGATTACATGTTTGTTTGTGATTGGGATAGAGAGATTGGTTGGCATGATGCCAGAATCGTCCCAGAGGGACCAATCGAAATGGACCCAGCATGCATGACCCTTCATTATGCCCAGGAGACATTTGAGGGCCTCAAAGCATACCGCAGAGAAGATGGAAAGATTCAGCTTTTCAGACCAGAGATGAATGCAAAGAGAATGATTAATTCTAACGAGAGACTTTGCATGCCAGGTTTCCCTGTGGAGGACTTTGTACAGGCAGTTTCAGCTCTTGTTAAGACTGAGGAGGCATGGGTGCCATCCGAGAAAGATACATCACTTTATATTAGACCATTCATGTTCGCAACAGAGGCTGCTCTTGGCGTTCATATGGCAAAATCTTACAAGTTTATGATACTTTGTTGTCCAGTTGGAGCATATTATGCAACAGGACTTGACCCAGTAAAGATTTTAGTAGAAAATGAATTGGTACGAGCAGTTGCAGGTGGTACTGGCTTTACTAAATGTGGTGGTAACTATGCAGGTTCTATCGCAGGTCAGGTTAAGGCTGAGAAGCTTGGCTATTCACAGGTATTGTGGCTTGATGGTAACGAGAGAAAGTACGTTGAGGAAGTTGGTACTATGAACATCATGTTCAAGATCGACGGTGAGATCTGGACAGCACCTACAGTAGGTACAGTTCTTCCAGGTGTTACAAGAGACTCAATGATTCACCTTCTCCGTGATTGGGGCTATACAGTTCGTGAGGAGCGTCTTGCAATTGATGATCTTATGAAGGCAGGCCATGATGGCAAGCTTGAAGAGGTCTTCGGTACAGGAACAGCAGCAGTTATCTCTCCAGTCGGTGAACTCCGTTTTAAGGATGATGTTGTTGTAATAAATGGAGGTAAAACTGGCGAGCTTACCCAGAAGCTTTACGATACTCTTACAGGTATCCAGTGGGGAAGACTCGAGGATAAGTATGGATGGACGAGGGTTATAGAGTAGACTTAGAATTAGAAATCAATAATGAGGCTATGCAGTCTTTGCAGGACTCATTTTGCAAGGCCAATGACATTTATGTGATGTGCGTTGGTAAAACTCAAGGCCAAATCACTTCCTTCTCTGGCACTAAGCCAGAGGAGGAATTTGTTGACCGTAATTTCTCTAGCGAGTTGCGCAGGGAGATACTAGATTCCTTTGTGGATGGTAACGTAGAAAATGTTGTGGAGCGTTACGGCACAGAGGATTATTTATTATACAGAGGAGTTGCTATCAGAGGACTAGAGGGCAAGTGCCAGGGCGTCTGGTTATGCTTTGGTATTGCAAGAGACAGACTTCCTGATACAGAGATACTTCCTTCTGAGATGAGGACTACCACAACAGAGGATTTTGATAAATCCATTGCTTTGATTGAGACTCTTACTAAGCATTATTTCGCAGAGAAGATCAAGAATCACGCTCTGCAGGTGAAGCTTTCCGATGAGAGGCAAGCAGAGACAGAGATAGAGTCTCGCCTTAAGAAAAATGAAATTATGACTGATATCTTAAGGCTTATGGAATCAGACAATTCTTTCTTTGAAGTGGCATCAGACATTCTTGTTGAGGCTGGCCACTATGTTAACTGCACCAACACAGCTATTTTACAGATTAATTCAGATGGTATTAATGCAGACATGATTTGCGAATGGTGTGCAGATGGGGCAGAGCCTTTGCAGCCTATTTTCCAAAAGGTTCCAATTCTTAGCCTGCCATTTATGAATGGCAAGCCATACACCATTTCATCTGATGCAGTATTACCAGAGCTTTTTGAAGTTTTCTTTATTAAATATGGAATCAAGGCAGCGATTTTCTTGCCTATCAATGTTAATGATTCTGCAGAGATGTACCTTTGCTTTATTTCTAGGGGACAGGAGCGCAAGTGGAGCGTTGAGGATTTGCGCTTCGCCAATGACACCAAGAGAATCATCGGTACAGTTTTAGTTAAAAAGATAACTACCAATTCTTTGGCTAGTTCATATTCTGCTTTGGAGGCTATTCTCCAGAATGCAGGTTATGGTGTAGTTGTAGCCGATTTGGCTACCAGAGAATTCTTATACAATAATGATACATTCATAAGGATGTTCAGCAACGAAGTTGATAGACTTGCTATCGAGGAGATTATCTTTGATAAGCGCTATACACTTTCTGAGATTAATGGTTATTCAGCTAATGGTTCAGGAAAGTGGTTTGATATTTCTATTGCTAGCATAGAGTGGGTAGATGGACGTCAGGTTAGACTTCTTACATTCTATGACACCACCGACCTTCGTATCTATCAGAAAAAGGTGGAAAAGCAGGCACAGGAAGATATCCTCACAGGCCTTTACAATCGTCAGGCATGTGAAAAGGATATTGCCATGGAGTTCCATGTGGCTACAAAGCTTGGCAAGGAATTTGCAGTTCTTATGCTTGACCTAGATGATTTCGCTAGTGTCAATGAGGGACTTGGCTATCAGGTGGGAGATGATTTGCTTGAGTATATTGCTCACAGCATCAATGACATTTCCTACATTAAAAATAAATGCTACCGAGTTGGTGGCGACGAGTTCGCAGTAATTGTAGACCATGCTAATATTGACAATCTTGATATGGTTATCAAGAGAATTATGAATCTCTTCGCTAATCCATGGATTTTAAATGGTCAGGAATATTACTGTACAGTCAGCATGGGTTGTGTTAAGGGCCCATCGGATGTGACTGATTCCTCAGCTATTCTTACTCGACTTAATATTGCACTTCACGGTGCCAAGAATAAGGGTAAGAACAGATTTGAGTTCTATGATGCTAATTCAGATGCAGTTGTAGCTGAAAAGGTTAAGATGGAGCAGGCTATGCGCAAGGCTGTTGAGGATGACTGCAAGGAATTTGAGGTTTACTATCAGCCTATTATGGAATTTGTTAATGGAATTCCTACATGTTGCGGAGCTGAGGCTCTAGTGAGATGGAATTCTCCAGAGTACGGACTGGTTCTTCCAGATCAGTTTATCTCTCAGGCGGAGCAGCTTAAGTTGATCAATTCAATTGGTCAGCACGTACTTTTAGAGGCTGCCAAGAGCTGCAAGCACTGGAATGACTTTGGTCATCCAGAATACAAGGTCAATGTTAATCTATCCGTAGTACAGCTTACTCAGTCAGATTTCCTTGATAAGCTTGATATGGTACTTAAGCAGACAGCTATTGACCCACAGAATCTTACACTTGAGGTTACAGAGTCACTTGCCATTAATGACATGGAGAGGATGATTAAGCTTTTAGATGCAATCAGAGCCAAGGGATGCAGAGTTGCACTTGATGATTTTGGTACTGGTTATTCATCACTTAATTACATCAGGACCATGCCACTGGACACAATTAAAATAGACAGAGCATTTGTTTCCGATATGAATTCTGACCATTTTTCAGAAGTATTCGTTAAGACAATTTCTGAATTGGCAGATTCTCTTGATGTAGATGTATGCGTAGAGGGAGTTGAGTTTGATAAGCAGGTTGATATGATTGGTAAATTCTCAGTCAATCTTGCTCAGGGATTTTTCTTTGATAAGCCACTTACAAAAGAGGATTTTGAAAAGAAATACTTATAGGTCAAACCCTGTTTACAGGTTTTGTCATAGATACTAATAATGGAAAGAAATTAGGAAAGGGAAAGTAATGTACACATTAAACGACATCAAAAACACTGATGCAGAAGTTGCAGAGGCTATTGTTAAGGAGTTTAACAGACAGTCACAGCACATCGAGCTTATTGCTTCTGAGAACTGGGTATCACCAGCGGTTATGTCTGCTATGGGCTCAGTCCTTACTAACAAATATGCAGAGGGTTATCCAGGAAAGCGTTATTATGGCGGATGCCAGGAGGTTGACGTAGTAGAGGAGCTTGCAAGAGAAAGAGCTAAGGAGCTTTTCGGTTGCGAGTATGTTAATGTTCAGCCACACTCAGGAGCTCAGGCTAACATGGCAGTACAGTTTGCAGTACTTAAGCCAGGCGACACAGTTATGGGAATGAACCTTGATCACGGCGGACACCTTACTCATGGTTCACCAGCTAACTTCTCTGGAGTATACTTCAACATCGTTCCTTATGGAGTAAATGACGATGGATTTATTGACTATGATGAGGTAGAGCGTATTGCTTTAGAGTGCAAGCCAAAGATGATTATTGCTGGTGCTTCAGCATACTGCCGCAAGATTGACTTCAAGCGCTTTAGAGAAATCTGTGATAAGGTTGATGCAGTGCTTTTTGTTGATATGGCACATATTGCAGGACTTGTTGCTGCAGGTGTACATGAGAGCCCAGTTCCTTATGCTGATATTGTTACTACAACTACTCACAAGACACTTCGTGGTCCACGTGGTGGTATGATTATGGCAACAGCAGAGGCTAATGAGAAATACAACTTTAACAAGGCTGTTTTCCCTGGTATTCAGGGTGGTCCTCTTATGCATGTTATAGCTGGCAAGGCTATCTGCTTCAAGGAGGCTCTTGATCCTTCATTCAAGGAATACGGACAGCAGATTGTTAAGAATGCTCAGGCACTTTGCAAGGGCCTTCAGGACAGAGGAATCAAGATCGTATCTGGTGGTACAGACAATCACCTTATGCTTATTGACTTGACTCCATTTGAGCTTACAGGCAAGGTCGTTGAGAAGCTTCTTGATGATGCTCATATCACAGCTAATAAAAATACAATTCCTAACGATCCTAAGTCACCATTTGTTACATCTGGTATCCGTCTTGGTACACCAGCTGCTACAACTCGTGGCCTCAAGGAAGCTGATTTCGATCAGGTTGCAGAGGCAATCTCAATCGTTATCAAGGAGCAGGAAGCAGGAGTTGAGAAGGCTAGAGCAATTATTAAGACTCTTACAGACAAATATCCACTACCAGGTGCTGAGGGATTCTGCTAGAATATATTTGTTTGTTAATTAAATATTTACGGGAGCTTGTATACAGGCTGAGAGGAAGGTGTGACCTTCGACCGAGAACCTGATTTGGATAATGCCAACGTAGGGATGCCGATTTTTCATGTCGGAATATGTGATTCGTAAATACGAAATGATAACTATGGAGCATCCAATTTGGGTGCTCCTTTTTTGTTGTAACGATTATGGTTAGTACAGGCATCCTGATGTAAAAGGAGGATAATGATGGATTTTGACAGTACTCTTTATTTCATTACTGACAGCAGTAATTATGAAAAGGATGAATTTTTATTTAGGGTAGAGGAGGCACTAAAAGGTGGTGTTACTCTCATGCAATTGCGAGAGAAAAATCGCACTACAAGAGAGTACATTGAACTGGCTCAGGCGGTACATGAGATTTCGAAAAAGTACAATGTGCCACTTATTATAGATGACCGTGTGGACGTAATGCTTGCAGCAGATGCTGAGGGTGTCCACGTAGGGGCAGAGGATATGCCGGTGGCCCTTGCTAGAAAAATAATTGGTCCAAATAAGATACTTGGGGCAACAGCGAAAAAAGTTCCAGTGGCGGTAGCAGCATATGAGGATGGAGCTGATTATTTAGGTGTAGGAGCAATCTATCCTACAACTACAAAGGTAAAAACAGTGCTCACTTCAACAGACACTCTTGCTGATATTTGCAAGGCAGTACCTATTAAGGTAAATGCCATAGGTGGATTGAATCCTACAAATCTTCATGTATTAAAGGGGATTGATATAGACGGAGTGTGTGCAGTGTCTGCAATTATGAAGGCTGACTCGCCAAAGAAGGCGGCAGAGGAGCTAAAGAAAAGCTTTTTGGAGCTGAACAAATAAGGAGGGGATGAAATGAAGGCGGTACTATCAATCGCTGGCAGCGACAGCAGTGGTGGAGCTGGTATTCAGGCGGACCTTAAGACTATGACGGTCCACGGTGTTTTTGGAATGACTGCTATTACAGCACTTACAGCACAAAATACAACTGGGGTAACTGCTATACAGGAATCCACACCAGAATTTCTGGAGCAGCAAATTGATGCATGTTTATCTGATATTCCTGCGGATGCTGTGAAAATCGGCATGCTTCCATCTAGTGCCCAGGTGGAGGTTGTAGCTAAAAAGCTTAGGGAATACAAGGTGAGAAATCTGGTAGTGGACCCAGTTATGGTAGCTACATCAGGTAGCAAACTTATGAAGGATTCTACAGCCTCTGTTATGGCAAATTTATTATTTCCAATTAGCACAGTGATTACTCCAAATATTCCGGAGGCAGAGGCACTTCTTGGAAAGACTATCGCAAACAAAAATCAGATGGAAGAAGCTGCTAAGGCCTTATCAAAAGAATACGGCTGCAGTGTGCTAATAAAGGGAGGGCATTCCTTTGAGGATGCCTGCGACGTGCTTTTTGACAAGGGGCAGGTCAGCTGGTATGAGACAACTAAAATTGACAATCCAAATACCCATGGTACTGGATGTACTTTGTCATCAGCCATAGCAAGCAATTTGGCTCTTGGATTTGATTTAAAAGAATCAGTGAAAAATGCCAAGGAATATATAACATCAACAATTTCCTACGGTCTTGATTTAGGAAAGGGCAGTGGACCACTAAATCACATGGTGGGATTAATTAGAGAAAAGGGGGATGCAGATGGTAGCAATAAACGGGAAAGATTATGCAGCGGCAGGTAAGAATCTAGCTTCGGTTTTGACTGAGATGAAATATGATTTTAGAACTATTGCTGTGGAAATCAACGAAGAGATTGTTTCAAAGAAATTCTATGAGGAGACAATTTTAAATGATGGGGACGTAGTGGAGGTAGTTAGCTTTGTGGGAGGAGGCTGATGATGGTCAGTAAGGATGAGTTTTATCAAGCCTTAGTAGAGCGCCATGGCGCAGATAATCAGCGGAAATTTGATGAGGCTACTGTGGCTATTTGCGGCCTTGGAGGACTTGGATCCAATGTAGCTATCTGTCTAGCTAGAGTAGGAATTGGGCGGCTGATACTTATAGATTTTGACCTTGTAGATGTGACTAATCTCCATAGGCAACAGTACAAGATATCTCAGGTAGGCATGGCAAAGACAGAGGCCCTCAGAGAAAATCTTCTTGAGATTAATCCATATATTACAGTACAGACTCATAGGGTGAAAATGGATGAGAGTAATAGCCTTGATTTGATAAAGGATGCAGACATAGTCTGTGAGGCATTTGACAGTCCAGAGTGTAAATCAATGTTAGCAGATATCGTATTTACGAATTTTAAGGATAAATATTTGGTATCTGCCTCAGGTATGGCTGGATTTAAAAGTGCCAACGACATTATCACCAAAAAGCTCACATCACATTTTTATATTTCTGGAGATGGAGTCAGTGATGTAAGTGATGGAATAGGACTTGTATCATCTCGAGTTATGGCCTGTGCAGGCCATGAGGCTCACATGATTATAAGGCTTTTAATAGGAGAAAAGAATCCATAACTAGTTGGATTTTATAGTAATTGATTGTAAAAGGGAAAGGACAAAAAATGGAACAGGACAAACTGGTAATTGGCGGTAAAGAATTTGATTCAAGATTTATTCTCGGCTCAGGAAAGTACTCAATGAAGCTTATTGAGGCTGCTATAAAGGATGCAGGAGCTGAGATTATTACACTTGCAGTAAGACGTACTAATACAAAGGAAGAAGAAAATATTTTAGATTACATTCCAAAGAATGTCACATTGCTTCCTAATACTAGCGGAGCTAGAGATGCTAAGGAGGCTGTTAGAATTGCCCGCCTTGCAAGAGAGCTTGGATGTGGTGATTTTGTAAAGATTGAGATTATGAAGGATTCTAAATACCTTCTTCCAGATAATTACGAGACAATAAAGGCTACAGAGATTCTTGCAAAAGAGGGCTTTGTGGTTATGCCATATATGTATCCAGACTTGAATGTGGCAAGAGAACTGCAGAATGTGGGTGCAGCCACAATCATGCCACTTGCCTCACCAATAGGCTCTAACAAGGGACTTGCAACAAAGGAATTTATCCAGATTCTCATCGATGAAATCGACCTTCCTATTATTGTTGATGCTGGAATCGGCAAGCCATCACAGGCCTGTGAGGCCATGGAAATGGGTGCGGCTGCAATTATGGCCAATACAGCCCTTGCTACAGCAGGAGATTTAACAATGATGGCATCAGCATTTAAGCAAGCTATTGAGGCAGGAAGAAAAGCATATCTAGCAGGTCTTGGACGTGTGTTAACAAGAGGAGCACAGGCCTCAGATCCACTTACAGGATTTTTACATTAGGAGGCTGTCATGGAAAACAATTTTTTAGTAGATTCAGATTTACTTTCTGAGACTGCACTTAAGAGAAAACATCAGCTGGAAAATGACCCTAGCAGTCGTATAGACCATATGAAATATTTGCCAGGGATGGATGTGATTGAGTCTGACGTATGCTCGAAGGTAATGGCCCAGATTCAAAGCTATGACTATAGCAAATATACAGCAAAGGATGTAAGACGAGCTCTTACTAGCGAGAGATGTACTATAGAGGATTTTAAGGCCCTACTTTCTCCTGCAGCAGAGCCATTTCTTGAGCAGATGGCTGAGCGTGCTCAGAAGGAGACAGGAAAGCACTTCGGAAATACGGTATATCTTTTTACACCACTTTATATAGCTAATTACTGTGAAAACTATTGTGTATACTGCGGCTTTAACTGCTACAACAAAATTAAAAGACTGCGACTTGATACTGAGCAGATTGAGCATGAGATGAAGGTAATAGCTGAAAGCGGCATGGAGGAAATCCTGATTTTAACAGGAGAGAGCCCTGCAAAATCTGATGTGAAATACATTGGGGAAGCCTGCAAGATAGCTAGAAAATATTTCAAGATGGTAGGCATCGAAATCTACCCTGTAAATGTGGAGGATTACAAATACCTTCATGAATGTGGAGTGGATTATGTGACTGTCTTCCAGGAGACCTATGACACTGACAAATACGAGAAGCTACATCTCATGGGCAATAAGAGAGTGTGGCCATATAGATTTGATTCTCAGGAGCGCGCTCTTATGGGAGGTATGAGAGGTGTTGGCTTTTCAGCACTGCTTGGACTTTCTGATTTTAGAAAGGATGCACTAGCATCTGCCCTTCACGTGTACTATTTGCAGAGAAAATATCCACATGCGGAAATGTCTCTGTCATGCCCAAGACTTCGCCCAATCATTAATAACGAGACAATCAATCCTCTTGATGTGGGTGAGCGACAGCTTTGTCAGGTGCTATGTGCCTACCGCATTTTCCTACCATTCTGCGGAATTACAGTTTCATCTAGAGAGACAGCAGAGTTTAGAAATGGTATAGCAAAAATTGCTGCTACCAAAATCTCAGCAGGTGTCTCTACAGGAATTGGAGACCATGAGGAAAAATATAGTGGCGAGCAGGAAAGCGATACAGGAGATGAACAGTTTGAAATCTCAGATGGCAGAAGCCTTGGCACTATGTATATAGATATGTCAAATGAAGGATTACAGCCGGTTTTTAACGATTATTTATATGTATAAAGGAGAATTTTTATTATGAGAGAATATACAACACAGATGGATGCTGCTAGAAAAGGCATTATCACACCAGAGATGAAGCAGGTAGCCCTTAAGGAGTACCGCACACCAGAGGAGATTAGAGACCTTGTTGCTAAGGGACAGGTGGCGATTCCAGCCAACAAGAATCACAAGTGTATTAACCCTGAGGGTGTGGGAAGCATGCTTCGCACCAAAATTAATGTAAACCTGGGCGTATCTAGAGATTGCAAGGATTACAATATTGAAATGGAAAAGGTAATGGCAGCTGTAAATATGGGAGCAGAGGCTATTATGGATTTGTCTAGCCACGGCAATACTCAGCCATTTAGACAAAAACTTGTGGCAGAGTGCCCAGCTATGCTTGGAACAGTTCCTATCTATGACAGCGTAATCCACTATCAGAGAGATTTGGCTACACTTACTGCCAAGGATTTTATTGATGTGGTAAGACTTCACGCTGAGGATGGAGTTGACTTTGTAACACTCCACTGTGGAATTACAAGAAAGACAATCGACCAGATTAAGAAACACAAAAGAAAGATGAATATTGTATCTCGTGGTGGCTCACTTGTGTTTGCATGGATGAGCATGACAGGAGAGGAGAATCCATTCTACGAGTACTATGATGAGATTCTTGATATCTGTAGAGAATATGATGTTACCATTTCTCTCGGTGATGCGTGTCGTCCAGGCTGTCTTGCAGATGCCAGCGATGTGTGCCAAATTGAGGAGCTTGTGAGACTTGGTGAGCTTACAAAGAGAGCATGGGAAAAGGATGTACAGGTAATGGTAGAGGGCCCAGGCCATATGCCTATGGATGAGATTGCAGCCAATATGAAGATTCAGCAGAAGATTTGTATGGGAGCACCATTTTATGTACTTGGACCTCTTGTTACTGATATTGCACCAGGCTATGACCACATTACATCTGCAATCGGTGGTGCTATTGCAGCACAAAACGGTGCAGCATTTCTATGCTATGTAACACCAGCAGAGCACCTTGCTCTTCCTAATGTAGATGATGTAAAGCAGGGTATCATTGCATCCAAAATAGCTGCTCATGCTGCAGATATTGCAAAGCATATACCACATGCCCTTGATCAGGACAATGCCATGGCAGATGCCAGACAGTGTTTCGACTGGGATAAGCAGTGGGATTGCGCTATTGACCCTGAGACAGCAAAGGCAATTAGAGAGGATAGAGCTCCTGAGTTTGACGACACATGCTCAATGTGTGGCAAATTCTGCGCAGTGAGAAGTATGAATAAGGCGCTAGCTGGCGAATATATTGATATTTTAGGTTAAAAATATTTACTATTGTTTATTAATCTGCTATGTTTTAAGTATGAGGCGGAAGTTACGCCAACGGGGGAGAAAACTTCTAGGGTACTAGTATAAGGAAGGATGATGACATGAAAAAGAAGTTGTTGGCGGGAGTTATGGGGGCGTTTGTGTTATTTTTTACACTCGCTCCTAATTTTGTGTCTCTTGCAGATGATCCAGACCCTGCTGTAACACAGGAAGTAGTTCCTGATAATTCAGCAGAACCAGCGGAGGGTGGAGAGCCACCTGTAGTTGAACCTACAGAGGAAAATGGAGGCAATCCAGCTGATTCAGAGAATCCAACGGATCCACAAAATCCTGATGTGGTTCAGCCAGCAGAACCAAATGTACAGACTGATCCTGCGGTGGATGGTCTGTCAAATTCAGGGCAAGAGGATTTACAAAATATTGAGTTAAATAATTATTTGGTATTAGACAACTTGGATAATTATTTACTAGATTCGGATTTGGCTTTATCGACTATGCTTGGCACTAGCCTTATGGCTACAGCTGCGCCAGCTGATGAGTCAGACGAGAATGCACTTATCAAAAGTGCGAAATTCACTATTGATGGAAAGGATATTTCCGGAGATATTGAGGTATCTAAGAATTCAACATTTACCCTTGAATATCAATTAAAGGATCCTCTTTATATTAATTATGCAGAGGAAGACTATGTTGAGGGACAGCCATTTATTGTTAATGGTAATACCTACTCACTTCCATCAATCAAAAGTGAGTATTTTGATTTGTCTAAAATTGGTTCCATTCCGGTTGTTGTAGATGGAAAGAATTTCGGTACCGCAACAGCAGGTGATGACGGAACTATCAAGTTAAAGGTAGACTACGAGGGAAAAGACCCTGAGGACATTGGCGGTGTATTTATCAGGCTCAGCTTTGGTTTGGACGGCGACAAGGTAGATAATCTTCAGGATTTCTCATTTGAGATTCCAGGTACATCAGGCCAGACAGTTAAAATCGCTATTGCAGAGAATCAGCCTAAGGAACCGACTATCGAAAAGACGGCTGGTACTTTGGATGAGAATGATGATATAACATGGACAGTTAAGGTAACTAATGCTGACAATCCAGTCACTTATGAGAGTGGATATCAGCTTGTTGATACTTTTGGTAAGGGACAGTCATATAAGGCAGGCAGCTTCAAGGTAGGGGGAGTAGATGCCACACCAGAGTATGACGATGCAAGCAGAACACTTAAGTATAATTTTACAGATAATTCTGCTGGTGGTGTTACCACTATTACTTACAAGACTCATGTGGATTTCCTTGCAGCAGGCTCTACTCAAAATAAAAGTTCAATTAGTGTAAATGCATCTAATGATGTAAAAATATTTGATGCAGGCAACCCATCTGGTAAGCCTCTTGGTGAGGTAAAGGTAGACAATTCAGTCAGCAAAGACGGATTATCATCTTGGCTTACAAAAGAAGGTGGCAAGCTGGATGATGAGGGTGTAGCCGATTGGACTATCAATGTAAACACCAATGGCTACGGTATGAAGTATCTGACTGTCTATGATGTAATTGAGACAGATGACACCACTACAATGGGACTTGTTCCAGATTCTGTACAGGTAATAGATGCTGTTACAGGAGAGGTTTTGCCATCAACTGAATATAAGGTGGAAAAGAATGCAGGTACATCTGAAAAGGGCAAGAAAGCATATTCATGGTATGTACGATTTGGAAAATCTGCAGATGACTATGCAATTTCTGGCGATCGTAAATATACAATCAAATACAAGACACAGATAGAGGACTACACCACATTCCTTCGTACTAATCACACTAAGATGCCATCTAACCATGCATTCTTAGAGTATCAGTATGACAGGACAGGTGTGGGTGATTGGGAGTGGCTTGTAGGACCTACACTAGATAAGACACCTGTTAAGGGTGAAGGTGTAACAGCTAAGGCAGCCATTGAAAAGAGCTGTACTTCATTTAATCCTGCTACTCACCAGATTACATGGAAGGTTGTAGTTAACAAAAACTATCAGGGGCTTACCAATTCTTTTGTTACAGAGTATATAAAGGATGGACAGAAGTTTGTCTCTATAAGCAATGCTGATATTACGGCAAAAGATGGTACTAAATCTACTCTTGATTTACAGGATAAATACACTGTAAATGGCAAGGAGATTGAGATTAATTTTGGCGATAGCCTTAAGCAGGCTCAGGCTACATTTACAGTAGTTACTGAGTTAGATGAGACTCAGGCTAGTATATGGGCAGGAAATGAGAAAAAGACATACTATAACGAGGTTGAGCTTGATTCAGACCAGCAGCAGGACATAAAGGATGATGCAAGCTGTGAGTATAAGAGTACAGTGTTTGAAAAGGTTTCTAGTGATTACAACTATGAGACCCATGAGATTACATACACTCTTACTGTAGATAGAAATAAGATGGCTATGTCAGATGTAGTGGTTACAGATGATATTGGCTCACTTGGAATGTCCCTAAGCAGTGATGTGACATTGGTTCATGGATATGGCACAAGCAGCGCTCATTCTACTACACTTACTACTGACACATCATCTAAGCCACATTACAGTTACTTAGACGGAGTACTGACTGTCGATTTGGAAGACATAACTGATGTGGGAAGTGATAATGCAATCGAGGCTATTATATTTACGGCAAAGGTTGATGATGGAGACTTTTTCACTGCTGTAAATGGTGGCAATGTTTCTGTTTCAAACACTGCTACACTTTCTACCAAGGACAATCCAGGTGGTGTAGTAGTTACCAAGAAAAATACTTGGAAGAACTCAGTGATTGATAAATCAGCTGCAGTTGACACTGCTTCAAAGGCAGTTACATACACAGTTACATTTAATGGAAATAAGCAGCCGCTTCCATCTAGCCTCATTGTAAAGGATACACTTGGAACTAGCCTTGAGCTTGATGCTACATCGGTTAAGCTTTATCTTGGACAGATTGATCCAAGTACCGGTGAGATTACATCTACTGGAGAAGAGGAGACAGGCTATTCTGTAGAGATGTCAGCAGATGGGGATAGCACTATCTTAGAGGTTATCCTTCCAAAGGAAGAGGACAACAGAAATATTTACGTTCTTTCCTATGTGGCTGTTCCTACTGAGATTAAATCAGGGGGAGACTACAGCAACAAGGTACAGCTTGTAGGCTACTCAGGCTCAGGAACAAATAATTCAGTTTCTAATCTATCATATAGCAGCTTCGGCGGCGGTTGGACTGTAAAACCTACATATCTTCTTGTTACAAAGGTAGATTCAGAAGATATAGCAGTTGCATTACCAGGTGCCACATTTGCGGTAAAGGATTTAGATGACAATCTGGTGGCAAAAATAGTCACAAAGGCAAACGGCGTAGCCAGAAGTGTTGGAAAGCTTAAGCCAAATACCACCTATACTATTGAGGAAATCGAGGCTCCAGAAGGATATGAGATTTCTACAGAGGTTAAGACATTTACCACTGCAGCAAAGGGTGGAGCTGAGAATGCAGTAAATCTTACATTCGAAGATAAAAAGAAGAGTAAGACAGTTGATGTTTCACTTGTTAATCAGGATGGAGACATGCTTGATGGAGGAAATCTTGAGATTTCCAGAAAGATGAGTGATGGCAGCACCAAAAAGGTAGATAGCTGGAAGAGTGATGATAGCAATCACAGTTTTGATGCAAGCTACGATGTTGAATACACATTGACAGAAAAGGATACTCCATTCGGATATAATACAGCTGACAATATTGTATTTAAGGTTGTAGATAATGTGTTATACAAGAGAAATCCTGACAATACATGGGCAGCAGTTGATTCTATTGTGATGACAGATGCAGCTCTTGATACATGCTCATTTGATGTGAGCAAGGTATCGGCAGGTCAGGGTAATGAGCTTGAAGGTGCGACTCTTATAATCAGCCAGCATGATACTGTAGATGCGGCAAAAGATGATTACATTAAGAGCTGGGTTTCTGATGGATCAGCTAAGGAATTTGCCCTTCCGATTGGAGAATATTATCTCTATGAGATTTCTGCTCCAGCAGGATTTGAGGTGGCAGAGAGCATCAGATTTAGAGTCACCGATGAGTATGCTCTTCAGGTTTATGATGAGGATGAGGGCGACTTTGTTGATGCTGAAGATGCCAAGCTTACAATGGTGGATGACTACAATCCAGATGAGACTACTACATTTAGCATTTCACCAGACATGTTTGGAATGAGCCCTGATTTATTCAAGGCTATGAAGTTTACTCTTTACAGATTTGATCCAATAGAGGGTAAATTAGTTGAGGTTGAGCCAGTTAGCTACGACGAGGAGACTGGCGAGGCAGTTTACGACATTAATTATCAGGATGAATATCTTTTGAAATCCGATGGAGAGGTAGAAGGATATGACCCTGTTGATCCAATTACTGTAAAAGTGGTTGGAACTAAGGATTCAGAGGGTGATATAGCAGATAGCCTTAAGGTTAAGTCACTTGATTCTACCGTATTTACGGAATCTTCAATGGAGGAGCTGGCAAAGAAGCTTGAGCCTAAGCTTACACCTGAACCTCCTAAGGTTGAAGAACCTACTGATGAAAATGAAAACACTGACCCTGAAAATGGTGGACCTAGCACTGAGCCTTCTGATTCTGGAAGCAATTCAGGTGGAAATAGCGGTGGCTCTGGTTCATCAGGCGGCGGAAGCAGCAGTAGCAGTGGAGGCTCTACAAACGGCTCTGGAAGCGCTTATAGCGGTGCAGCAGGCCCTGAGGTTACAGATGATGGACTTGTTATAAAAGAGAACAATATAGTGGCACTTGATAACGCTCCAAGAGTAGGAAATAGACTTGCTAAGACAGGTGGATTCATTGGTACATTAGTAGGTTATCTTGCAGCGATAGGGCTTATTGCTGTTGGTATATTACTTGTCTGTGGCAAAGAAAAAAGAGTTAAATA
This sequence comes from Pseudobutyrivibrio sp. AR14, assembly GCF_900101325.1. Lineage (NCBI taxonomy): Bacteria > Bacillati > Bacillota > Clostridia > Lachnospirales > Lachnospiraceae > Pseudobutyrivibrio > Pseudobutyrivibrio sp. AR14. The sequence goes on along the minus strand of NZ_FMUY01000004.1, from coordinate 78,076 downwards.
ATGAATAAGAGATTTATTAAGAAATTAATTGGTCTTATTATGATTGCAGTGGGGCTAGGCGTTTTGCTTAGCTCCATTGGACTAAATGTAAGACAATATTTTTCAAAGGAAAAAACAATTAAAGAATTCAAAGAGTATATAGCTAGTGGTGAGGGATTTTCAGAGGAGGATATTGAGGTTCCAGCAGAGGGAGAAATGCTTTGCATTTTGCGCATTCCATCAATTGAATCTGAAAACCCAGTACGTCAGGGTCTTGAAAAGAGTATCTTGTCTGATTCTCTGGGACACGATATGTCCACTGTGGTTCCAGGACAAAAGGGTAACTGTGTAATTGCAGGCCATAGGAACTATACCTTCGGAAAGTTTTTCAACAGATTGGACGAGGTCCAGATTAATGACTTGATTTACGTTGATACGCCGACTCATACCTATACCTATGCTGTCACAGAAATAAAAACAGTAGAGCCTGATGACCTATCAGTTCTTGACCCAAGCGAAAGTGAACAACTTACACTTTATACATGCACCCCAATTTATGTGGCTAGCCACAGGCTGGTAATAATCGCTGAGAGGGTGAAGTGAGAAATTCGTTACGGTGTAAAGTTTACATAAAAAAAGTTCGTAGCTATCAAGCTCTTGGTGTTGCGCAGCGAAACATGTTAGTTGAGCGAAGCAATATCCAAGGCTTGAGAGCGTAACGAACTTTTTTAGTGCGAAATTTTATACGCAGCTCATCAGCTGTGACGAGAGCGGAGACCTAGAGTGATCGAATGAGAACTCTAGGTCATTTTTGTTGAAATAGTGGTAAGATGAAAATCCTGTGGCTTCTGCGATGCAGTCATCCCAGGTAAGGTCTACATTGTAGTAGGCTCCATTTATTTGGACGATATTCCAGGCGTGATTTTCACCCTTTGAGGTGCCAGTAATGTAGTAGCAAGGTATGCCAGCCTGAAGGCATACCATCTGAAATGCTCTGGCGTATCCGGCGCATACTGAAGAGCCTGTGGCAAGTGCAGAGTATGCACTTTGATTCAATGAGTTTGACACGTTGTAGGTGTTCATAGAGCAGATGGCATCGAAAATGTATCGTTCCTTATCTAAATCATTGGAATATTGGCTGGCGCCAGCTACAAGGTCAGAGATGATTCTATCAAAGTTACCTTTTGCAGCAGCAAGGTCTGAAGAATTGATGCCGTAGCTTAATTTAATTTTATGGACGATTCCCTTTGCATCTACAGCGTATTTGTATGAGGTATTAGCCCAGAATATTTCTGGGTGATCGTTGAAAAGCGCATTCATAGTGTCCTCCAAATCTTTTTCAGATAGAGGATCTATCATGCTAAAAAGAGATTCGTCATAGCTGATTAAGGCATTATAGACCTGGTTGTAGACGTTCCTTTCAGGCTCTGATAATAAATTTTTATAAACAGAGCTTGGGTTAATAGATTTTTCACTTGCGTGTGCTATCATTACATTTGATAGCGACAGTGATAGTGCAAAACACAGAGCGAATGCAGTGGTTTTCTTGATTAAAACCCGTATTGATTTATTATTTTCCATGCCTCTTCGCCTCCCCTAATTTGCGATGAGAACTTATCGTGTAATAGATTATAAGGAATAGATGAATAATAAATGTGAAAAAAATATTTTTTCACAAACATTTCACAGAGAAAATACACACCTGTGGCATAAAGATGCTTTGTATTAGATTTTATACTGCCTCAGGGTGGGCGAATATTTGACAATTTTTTATCATTTAGAGTATATTATATTTGCGAAGGAAACTAATGTGGCAAGTTAGAGTTTACTAACATGTGTATTAAGCCACAATTCATAAATGATTTTGGAGGGCTTACGTTGGACTACAAAATAATAGAAGTTAAACAAAGCATCTTTGAAGATAATGATGCTGACGCTGAGCGACTTAGACAGGAGATAAAAGAAGACAACACATTTCTCATTAATCTGATGTCTTCACCTGGCTCAGGAAAGACTACCACATTATGCCGTACTATTAATGGTCTTAAGGACGAGATGAAAATAGGTGTAATGGAGGCGGATATTGATTCTGATGTGGACGCGGCTACTGTCACAGAGGCTGGAGCCCGTGCAATTCAGATACATACAGGAGGCATGTGCCACCTAGATGCAGACATGACCCGTCAGGGATTACATGAGCTTGGCACTAGTGATTTGGACCTTGTTTTCCTGGAAAATGTTGGCAATTTGGTTTGTCCTGCAGAGTTTGATACCGGTTCAACTGCAAATGTTATGATTCTCTCTGTTCCAGAGGGAGACGACAAGCCATATAAGTATCCACTGATGTTTTCGGTGTGTGATGTGATACTTGTCAACAAATGTGACACCCTAGAGGTGTTTACAGATTTCTCAAAAGACAGAGTGGTCGAGCGAATCCACGAACTAAATCCAAAGGCAAAGGTAATATTTATCTCTGCCAAGACTGGCGAAGGATTTGACGAATGGATTCAATGGTTGAGGGGCCAGGTAGCCGACTATCGCAGTTAAGTCTTTTTGAGTGGAGTATAAGTACATAATTAATGAGCGGTAAAAGGAGGAAATAACTAGTATGGGAATTGGACCAGACAGATTAGGAGATTTTTATCCTGATTGGGTGAATGACCTAAAGGACGAGGACCTTCGTCCTGAGATTCTTAAGCTTGGTAAGGTGATTACAGACAGAGCTAAGATTAAGCTTGGATTGCAGAAAGTTACCAAGTATGATCCTGAGTACTGGGCTGTTGCTAATCTTGCACCTACAAAGGAGATTGCAGAGCTTGCCCTTTCTATGGGAGGCATCAGAAAGCCAAAGACATTTTCGCAACTTCTTGCTATTACAGGTCTTGATGAGAAGACTCTTAATGAGAGATTAGAGCAGGCTAGCTACACAGGTCTTTTAGAGTGGAACTATGAGAACGAGGCTCATGAGAAGCAGTGGGTACTTCCTATGTTTGTACCAGGCTCAGCAGAGTTCTCAAACATGAATCAGGACTTCTTAAAGGAGCACCCTGAGATGGGACGTTTCTTCGAGAGAATGAGTCGTCTTCCACTTGAGGGACTTACACACATGGTACCACCAGGAGGTGCTGGTATTGGTATGCATGTTATTCCTGTTGAGGAAGCTATTTCTATGGAGCAGGAAGCAATCGGACTTGAGAAGATTTCTTACTGGCTGGACAAGTACGAGGGCAAGTATGCAAAATCACCTTGTTCATGTCGTCTTTCTAGAAAGACATACAACGAGGGTTGTGCAGATGACCCTGAGGGATGGTGTATCGCTGTTGGTGATATGGCTGACTATGTTGTTGAGACCAATAAGGGCGGTGAGTACATCACTAAGGAAGAGGCTCTTGCTATCTTCAAGCAGGCAGAGGACAACGGTTTTGTTCACCAGATTACTAACATCGATGGCGAGAACAAGATTTTTGCTATCTGTAACTGTAATGTAAATGTATGTTACGCACTTCGTACATCACAGCTTTTCAATACTCCAAACATGTCACGTTCTGCTTATGTGGCACATGTTACAGCTGAGGATTGTGTTGCTTGTGGTAAGTGTGTTGAGAATTGTCCTGCAGGTGCTGTTAAGCTTGGACAGAAGCTTTGCAAGGCTGACGGAAGCGAAGTTACATATCCTAAGCAGGTACTTCCTACAGAGAAGAAATGGTCTACTGATGAGTGGAATGATGATTATCGTGACACTAACAGAATCAACTGCTATGACACAGGTACAGCTCCATGTAAGACAGCATGTCCTGCACATATTGCTATTCAGGGATATCTTCGCATGGCAGCGCAGGGTCGTTACAAAGAGGCTCTTGCTCTTATTAAGCAGGATAATCCACTTCCAGCTATTTGCGGACGCGTTTGTAACAGACGATGCGAGGCAGCATGTACTCGTGGTACAGTAGATGAGGCTATTGCAATTGACGAGGTTAAGAGATTCCTTGCAGAGATGGATCTCAAGGCTGAGACAAGATATATTCCAAAGAAAATTGTTCCTTCTCAGAAGGGTGAGTTTACAGAAAAGGTTGCTATTATTGGTGCAGGTCCTGCAGGTCTTTCTTGCGCATATTACTTAGCACTGAAGGGCTACAAGCCAACAATCTTTGAAAAGAGCAAGTATCCAGGTGGTATGCTTAGATATGGTATTCCATCATTCGTACTTGAGAACAATGTTATCGATGCTGAAATCGATATTATCAAGGAGCTTGGCGTAGATATTAAGTGTGGCGTAGAAGTAGGCAAGGATATTTCACTTGATGAGTTACGTTCACAGGGCTACAAGGCATTCTACGTAGCAATCGGTTGCCAGGGTGGTAACAAGCCAGGAGTTCCTGGAGATGATGCTATCGGTACAGCTACAGCTGTTGATTTCCTTCATGAGGTTTCTGAGAACGAGGCTTATGATATCAAGGGTGACCTTGTTGTTATCGGTGGTGGTAATGTTGCTATCGACGTTGCCCGTTCAGCTAGACGTGTTGGCAACGAAAAGGTTTCTATGTTCTGTCTTGAGACAAGAGACATTATGCCAGCATCACCAGAGGAAATCGAAATCGTAGAGGCAGAGGGCGTTGAACTTAACTGCGGTTGGGGTCCAAAGGAAGTTCTTGTAGACGAGGCAGGTGCCGTTAAGGGTATCGTTCTTAAAAAGTGTACTCGTGTCAAGGATGAGACAGGACGATTCGCTCCTGAGTATGACGAGAATGACACAATCACTGTTGAGTGTAAGCATGTTATTTTCTCAGTGGGACAGCGCAGCGTATACGGAGATCTCTTTAAGGGTTCAAAGGTTGTTATCGACAGAGGCCCTAAGGCAGATGCTCTTACATACCAGACTGATGAGCCAGATATCTTTGTAGGTGGTGATATGTACACAGGTCCTAAGTTTGCAATTGATGCAATTGCAGCAGGTCGTGAGGGTGCTATTTCTATTCACAGATTTGTTCAGCCAAACAGCTCACTTACAATTGGACGTAACCGTCGTGACTTCATCGAGCTTGATAAGGATGATCTTCACATTGACGATTATGATCACAGCCCACGTCAGATTCCTGGTGTGTCAAAGACTACAGTTGATGGAGAACTTTCATTCAGAGATAAGACAGTAGAGTTTACAGAGGAGCAGATCAAGGTAGAGACTGCTAGATGTCTAAAGTGCGGTGCTTCAGTAGTTGATGAGAATAAGTGTATCGGTTGTGGTGTATGTACAACCAAGTGCGAATTCGACGCTATCAAGCTTTACCGTGAGCATCCAGAGTGCTCTAAGATGACTCCATCTGAGGACAAGCTTAAATACGTTCTTCCTTATGGCTTTAAGCAGCGCGTTAAGGTTGCTTTCAAACATAAGAAATAAAAACGAGATATAAATACTGCATCTTATTGCGATAATGTGGTACAATAATGCCTGCTGGATAGCTATCTGGCAGGCATTAATTATTCTGGAGGCAGTATATGCATTTTTATCTATTTGCGGAGGGATTTGCCCAGGCCCTTAGGACAATTTTATTAGTTTACTTGATTCTGACTTTTATGTTCACTGTATATTCTATAGCCAGAATGTATTGGTGCGCACACGTGGGCTCTGATGTTAAGGGTGGCAAGGAAAGAATGCGCCAGCTTCGCAAGGCAGGCCGTTTTGTGCAGATGCCTGTTTACTCTATGGAGGAGATGGCTAAGGAGAAGCATAAAAGAGATGTGCGTATGGTATATTTTCCAGCGGACAATCCTAGAGACAAGCGATTTGTTATAGTTCTTCCTGGTGGAGGATACGCTAGAGTTTGCACTCGTCATGAGGGCTATCCTGTGGCAGCTGAGCTTAATAAAATGGGAATAAATGCATTTGTTCTTGAATATAGAGCAGGCAGAGATTGCGCTCCATTTGGACCAATGGAGGACCTTGGCATCGCTCTTAGATTTATTCAGGACAATACAGATAAATTCGACGTAGTTATGGATGATTATGGATTAATAGGCTTTTCAGCTGGTGGAAATGTGGCTGGTATTTTTTCTAGCCACAAGTTTGGATACTTGGATTACCAGGTTCCACGTCCAGGCATTTTAGTCCTTGGCTATCCATGGACTTGCGTTAATGACTGGCTTAGTCATCCATATTGGAATATTTGGATTGGACTTTTGGGAGTATGGCTTTCTAATCGTGGTAGTTACCACATGTTTGGTCTTAGACATATAAAAAAGGGTAGACAGATGCTTGATGTACAAAAATATATCGAGGCTGATTATCCAAAGACATTTATGTTTTCAGGTAGCTGGGATGTTTTGGTTCCAGCCAGCAGACACGCAGATGTATTTGACGAGGCACTTACAAGAGCTGGCGTAGAACATAAATATGAGAAATATTTCGGTGTACCTCACGGTATAGGTCTTGGAAAGCGTACTAAGGCTCAAGGATGGCTTGAGCGAGCTGTAGAATACTGGGGATAGTAAATCTTAAATCTGAGTATTAATCTACAGAATTTTCATAAAAAATTAATAGTTTGCTCATAACTATGAATTCCTCGCGTGGTAAAATTACTTTAGTAATTTCCCTGCGAGGATTTTTTGTGGGCTGCAAAAAAGGAGCGATTAACATGAGAAAAAGTATGAAGACAAAGATATTGATATGTATTTTAATTCTGGATTTGGTGATGATTATAGGTGTATCAATAATTGCCGTTAACTTTAGAACAGCAGTTAAATCTGCCAATACTATGTCAGATACATATTTGATGGTTGAGCAGGACTTTGGTAACGCCAATACTAATGTGCAAAACTTAGTTAAGCGTTTCTTTGTTCTTCAGACTATGAATTATATGTATGGAGGCAATTGGGATAATACTGAAGTTAGAGATCAAATTATTGGTCTTGGAGCAGATGAGTACGGCGCAGTTGAGGAAGCTATTGCAGATTTGAAAACTCATGTGGATACCATTAACGATAAAGAGTTTACTGAAGAATATAAGGTAATGAGTGAAGCGGCTTTAGGTTTTGTTTCAGAATACAAGGAAATAGAGAAGCTGTATTATAATAATGATTTTGCTGGTGCAAGTACTAGATACTTTGCAGGCTCTCATGAGATGGTAACAGTTTATGAAGAAAATGTTGGTCTCATGAAAGAACGATTAGAGCAATTGGTGAAACTGAACGATGAAAAACTTGCAAAGGCTGAGAAGGAAGTTCAAAAATCCATTGCAATAGGTGTGATATTACTAGTAATTGCATCAATATCAACAATAATTATTGTTATTAAATCAGTTAATCCTCTTGTAAGCTCTGCTAAGGAACTTGATAAGATGATTAGTGAGATGAATGCTGGAAATGCAAACTTGGCTCATAGGTTAAAAAATAAATCTAAGGACGAGGTTGGTGTCTTAGTAAGTGGTATCAACAACTTCTTGGAGACATTGGAAAAAATCATTTTTACTATTAAGAGTGAATCTGGAAATATTTATAGCTCAGTAGAAAATACTGTTGGTATCGTTAATTCATCAAAGGATGATGTAAGTAACGTATCTGCAGTTATGGAAGAGCTTACAGCTAGCATGGAGACTGCAAACAACACACTTCTTTCTCTTAATGAGGAGGCAGGAGATGTAAATGATGCAGTAGGACAGGTTTCAAATCAGGTTTCAGAGGGAACTAACAGAGTGGCTGATATCAAGGAACATGCTACTGTTATCCGTGAGAAGACAGAGAAGATGAAAGCCTCTACAAATGAGATGGTTTCATCTATCAAAGATACACTTGAGAACTCAATTGCAGAAAGTAAGAATGTTGAGCAGATTCAGACTCTTACAGAGGATATCCTTTCTATCGCAGCACAGACAAATCTTCTTGCACTTAATGCTTCAATCGAGGCAGCTCGTGCAGGTGAGGCAGGTAAGGGATTCGCAGTAGTTGCTGATGAAATCAGACAGCTTGCTGAGCATAGTAAGGAGACAGCTAATTCGATTCAGGAAATCAGTAATCAGGTTATTTCAGCCGTTGAAGCACTTGCTGATAACTCTAACGAGATGCTTACATACGTAAGTGAGACAGTACTTTCAGATTATGATGATTTCGAAGGTGTTGCTAAGCAGTACTATCAGGATGCTGAGGATATCAATGCAGTACTTGATAGTGTAAATGACAATACAGTAGTTCTTAATTCTACAATCAGCGAGATGACATCAGAGATTGACCATATCTCTAGAGTTATCAATGACTGTACACAGGGTGTTTCTGATGCTACAGAAAGCACAACAGGAATCCTTGAGTCTATCACAACAATCCATGATGACTCAGAGAGCAACCGTGAAATCTCTCAGAGACTTCAGGATGAAGTGTCACGATTCTCTAGCACAGCAGAAGATGCAGAAGAAGTGGCAGAAGTAGAAGAAGAGATAGAAGAATAATTACAAAATAAATAAATGGCCAAGCTGCTGAGTGAAATCAACAGCTTGGCTTTTTCTTTTGTGTGGCGCACCGTTCTATTCTGTAGACTGGATAAAAAATAGCCCCTAGTAGCTATCAAGCTCTAAGTGTTGTGTAGCTTGACATGTAGTCAAGCGTAACAATATCTTAGGCTTGAGAGCGTAACTAGGGGCTTTGTGGTTTATCTATTAACCGTCTACAGAATAGTTAGGTGCTTCTTTGGTGATGTGGATGTCATGTGGATGTGACTCCTTGAGGGAAGCAGCGGAAATCTTCACGAACTTGCCGCGCTCCTGAAGCTCTGGGATAGTAGGGCAACCACAGTAACCCATACCTGAACGGATACCACCGATGAGCTGGAAGATAACGTCCTCAAGAGAACCCTTGTAAGCAACACGTCCTTCAACACCTTCTGGAACAAGCTTCTTAGCACCTTCCTGGAAGTAACGGTCCTTAGAACCATTCTCCATAGCTGCAAGTGAACCCATACCACGGTATACCTTGTATTTACGACCCTGGAAGAGCTCGAATGAACCAGGAGCCTCGTCGCATCCTGCAAACATTGAACCCATCATACATACTGAACCACCAGCAGCAAGGGCCTTTGTCATATCGCCTGAGTACTTGATACCACCGTCGGCGATGATTGGTACATTGTATTCTTTTGCTACAGCATAGCAATCCATGATTGCTGAAATCTGAGGAACACCGATACCTGCAACAACACGTGTTGTACAGATAGAACCAGGTCCGATACCGACCTTGACAGCATCTGCACCAGCCTCGATAAGAGCCTTTGTAGCCTCGCCTGTAGCGATGTTACCAGCGATTACCTGAAGATCTGGGTAAGCTGTCTTAACTTTCTTAACTGCTTCGATGATGTTCTTAGAGTGACCGTGAGCTGAATCCATAACGATAACGTCTACCTGAGCCTCTACAAGTGCAGCTACACGCTCCATCATGTTGCCTGTGATACCAACACCAGCTCCGCAGAGAAGTCTGCCCTGGTCATCCTTAGCAGCGTTAGGATATTTAATCTGTTTTTCAATATCTTTGATTGTGATAAGTCCCTTGAGCTTGAACTCATCGTCTACGATAGGAAGCTTTTCCTTACGAGACTTAGCAAGGATTGCCTTAGCCTCATCAAGTGAGATGCCTTCCTTTGCAGTGATAAGACCCTCAGAAGTCATAGACTCGCTGATTTTCTTAGTGAAATCTGTTTCGAATTTAAGGTCACGATTAGTGATGATACCAATGAGTGTGCCGTCTTCTTTAGTAATAGGTACACCAGAGATTCTGAACTTGCCCATGAGTTCGTCTGCCTCAGCAAGTGTGTTGTCTGGACCGAGAGAGAATGGGTCAGTGATAACGCCGTTCTCAGAACGCTTTACTTTGTCAACTTCTTCAGCCTGAGCTTCAATTGACATGTTCTTGTGGATAATACCGATACCACCCTGGCGTGCCATGGCGATTGCCATGCGGGATTCTGTAACAGTATCCATAGCGGCACTCATCATAGGAATGTTAAGTCTGATTTTTCTAGTTAAGTTTGTGTGAAGATCAATAAGATTTGGAGTTACTTCCGAATACTGTGGAACCAGTAAGACGTCGTCGAAAGTAATGCCATCACCAATAATCGATGCCATAAATTTTCCTCTCTTTCTGTATGCAAGACTGTAAATTTTTTAAAATTATATTTAACAAAGTAGTCTGTGTCAATGAAAGTTTGCCAACAAATATGCTGATTTTTTATGTGTTATTTTGGATTTTTTTGACATGTGCATAATAGAAAGACATTTGTCCGTCTCTAAAATAAAAAATGGCTACATCTGACAGAGGTGGAAGAAGTAGATTGTTAAAATTTTAGCAATTATATACAACAAAACAAAAATATTTAACATTTTTGTACTTCAAAATGAACAGAATTGCAGCTTTCCTTTATTGATTTATTTTCTCAATAGTCCTATCATAAAATTACGGCATTATGGGGTGGGGTTCCGGTTAATTATTGACTCACTCGTGATACTATAAATGCTTATATAATTGAAGGAGGAATTTAGAAATGCCAAGAGCAAAACAGTCTATGGATGGTAACCAGGCTGCAGCACATGTCGCTTATGCGTTTACTGATGTTGCTGCTATTTATCCTATTACACCATCCAGCCCAATGGCCGATTTTGTTGACCAGTGGTCAGCAGCAGGCCTTGAGAATATTTTCGGAAATCAGGTAAAGGTAGTAGAGATGGAGTCTGAAGCAGGTGCAGCAGGTGCCGTTCATGGTTCACTTGGTGCAGGTGCACTTACTACTACATTTACAGCTTCACAGGGTCTTCTTCTTATGATCCCTAATATGTACAAGATTGCTGCAGAGCAGCTCCCTTGTGTATTCGATGTATCAGCTCGTACAGTTGCTACACAGTCACTTAACATCTTCGGTGATCATTCCGATGTATATGCTTGTCGTCAGACAGGTTTCGCAATGATGGCTGAGACAAATCCACAGGAAGTAATGGATCTTTCTCCAGTAGCTCATCTTGCAGCTATCGAGGGTAAGGTACCTGTACTTAATTTCTTTGACGGATTCCGTACATCACACGAGATTCAGAAAATTGAAAAGTGGGATTATGCAGATCTCAAAGAGATGGTTAACATGGATGCTATCGCTGAGTTCAGAGCTAAGGCTCTTAATCCAGAGCACCCAACAATGCGTGGTTCACACGAAAACGGAGACGTTTTCTTCCAGCATAGAGAAGCTTGCAATACAGCTTACGACAATTTCCCAGCAGTTGTTCAGAAGTACATGGACAAGGTAAATGCAAAGCTCGGTACAGATTACAAGCTTTTCAATTACTATGGTGCTGCTGATGCAGATAGAATCATCGTAGCTATGGGTTCTATCAACGACGTAGCAGAAGAGGTTATTGATTACCTCAACGCACACGGCGAGAAGGTTGGTGTACTTAAGGTTCGTCTTTACAGACCTTGGTCATCAGAGGCATTCCTTGCTGCACTTCCAAAGACAGCAAAGAAGATTGCTATCCTCGATCGTACAAAGGAGCCAGGTGCTCTCGCAGATCCTCTTTACCTTGATGTTGCTACAACACTTCGTGAAGCAGGTCTTAATGACATCACAATCTGCGGTGGTAGATATGGTCTTGGTTCTAAGGATACTCCTCCTTCATCAGTATTTGCTGTATATAAGGAACTTGAGAAGTCTGAGCCAAAGCGCAGATTTACAATCGGTATTGTAGATGATGTTACTAACCTTTCACTTCCAGAGGTTAAGCCAGCTCCTATTACATCAGCTCCTGGTACTAAGGAGTGCAAGTTCTGGGGTCTTGGTGGTGATGGTACTGTAGGTGCTAACAAGAACTCTACAAAGATCATCGGTGACCATACAGACAAGTACATCCAGGCATACTTCCAGTATGACTCTAAGAAGACTGGTGGTGTTACAATTTCTCACTTGAGATTCGGTGACAACCCAATCAAGTCTCCTTACTATATCAATCAGGCTGACTTCGTTGCTTGCCACAACCCAGCATACGTTACACAGGGTATGAAGATGGTACAGGACGTTAAGCCAGGCGGAGTATTCATGATTAACTGCCAGTGGTCAGATGAGGAGCTTGAGCAGCACCTTAACGCTGAGGCAAAGAAATACATCGCTGATAACAATATCCAGCTTTACACAATCAATGCTATCGATAAGGCTATCGAGATTGGTATGGGTAAGCGTACAAATACAATTCTTCAGTCAGCATTCTTCAAGCTCGCTGATGTAATGCCTATCGATCAGGCTGTAGATTACATGAAACAGGCAGCTAAGAAGTCATACGGCAAGAAGGGTGACGATGTTGTTCAGATGAACTACAACGCTATCGACGCTGGTGTAGATGCTGTACATAAGGTAAATGTTCCAGATTCATGGAAGAACCCAGCAGCAGATCCTGCTAAGCCAGCACTTGAGGGTCGTCCAGAGTTGGTTAAGATGGTTAAGAATCTCCTTGAGCCTATCTCTAAGATGGATGGTGATTCACTTCCAGTTTCAGCATTCGTTGAGAACCCTAACGGACAGTTCGAGCTTGGTGCAGCTGCATACGAGAAGCGTGGTACAGCTGTAACAGTTCCTACATGGGATGAGACAAAGTGTATCCAGTGTAACCAGTGTGCATTTGTATGTTCACATGCTACAATCCGTCCATTCATGCTTTCTGAGGACGAGGTTAAGGCAGCTCCAGCAAACATCAAGCTTGCTGATACAAAGCCAAAGGCTTCTGAGTACAAGTACACAATGTCAGTATCTCCACTTGATTGTATGGGATGCGGCGAGTGTACAACAGTTTGTCCAGTTGGTGCTATCACAATGGTTCCACAGGCAGAAGAAGCAGACGAGCAGCCAGTATTCAACTACTTAGTAGCTAATGTTGGACGTAAGGAAGCAGCAGGTTCTGACCTTACAGTTAAGGGCTCACAGTTCAATCAGCCACTCCTTGAGTTCTCAGGATCATGTGCAGGTTGTGCTGAGACTTCATATGCAAGACTTATTACACAGCTCTTTGGTGAGCATATGTATATTTCAAATGCTACAGGATGTTCTTCAATTTGGGGTGGTCCTGCAGCTACATCACCATTTACAGTTAACAAGGATTCTAAGAAGGGTCCAGCATGGTGTAACTCACTCTTCGAGGACAACGCTCAGCATGGTATGGGTATGGAAGTAGGACAGAAGTACTTACGTGACCACGCTATCGCTTCAGCTAAGAAGGCAGCAGAGGCTGGTTCAGCAGATCTTAAGGCTGCATTCGCTAAGTTCGAGGAGACAGTTAATTCTACAAGAGAGAACGGCCCAGCAGCTGATGCTCTTATCGCAGCACTTGAGAAGGACGGCTCAGCAGATGCTAAGGCAGCTCTTGAACTCAAGGATTACCTCGCTAAGAAGTCTGTATGGATCTTCGGTGGTGACGGTTGGGCATACGATATCGGATTCGGCGGTCTTGATCATGTACTTGCATCAGGCGAGAATGTCAACGTAATGGTATTCGATACAGAGATGTACTCTAACACTGGTGGACAGGCTTCTAAGGCTTCTAACATCGGTGAGGTTTGCCAGTTCGCTGCATCAGGTAAGGAAGTTTCTAAGAAGTCACTTTCTGAGATCGCAATGTCATACGGTTATGTATACGTTGCTCAGATCGCACTTGGTGCTAACATGGCACAGGCAGTTAAGGTTCTCGCTGAGGCTGAGGCTTACAACGGACCTTCACTTATCATCGGATACGCTCCATGTGAGCTCCACGGTGTAAAGGGTGGTATGAACCACTGCCAGGATGAGATGAAGGCAGCTGTTACAGCAGGTTACTGGAACCTCTTCTCATTCAACCCAGACCTTAAGAAGGAAGGTAAGAATCCATTTACTCTTACTTCTAAGGAAGGTGACTACAGCAAGTATCAGGACTTCCTTGCAAACGAGACACGTTACTCTCGTCTTACAAAGGCATTCCCAGAGCGTGCTGAGAGACTCTTCGCTGAGAACCAGAAGGCAGCTGAGGAGCGTTACGCACACCTTAAGAAGTTAGTTGACCTTTATTCATAAGATTTAATTAACTACAAACAAAATCCTCCGTGCATTGCACGGAGGATTTTTTATACTTGCTTCATAAAACTAATTATCAAAGCATATAACTTCTTATATTAAAATTCATATTCGATGTGCCACAATCTGTCTTGGAACTTTTCATAAGTGGCATCATCCAATTTTTCCCAGTTTTCGTTGCTGGTTTCTATGTACCAACATTCTTCAATTGAATCATATTCCATCCAGCCATAATCGCCATATTCAGAAGATAAACCTTCTAACCAATACTGAAACTGTGGAGGGTCGATATCTTGATTCAACCATACATACATATCGGTGTTGGCATCGTAGTAGTTTCCATCAGAATCAAGAGATAAGTGTTTGTATCCACCATTTTCGTAATTATCTTTGTAATCGGCTTCATCTGTTAGTATAAAACCCTTGCCGTATTCCCTTAGGAACATGTAGTCACCTAAGGTAGGGATATTATAGCTGTTTGAATAGCTGTCAGAATAATTATCACTATAATCTTTGGAATCAAAGGAGTTCGACTGGAAACTTGATGGACTGTAATAGGTCTCACGCTGGTTTTCATGATAAGTATCAATGATGCCAGAAAAAAGTGAGAAAAACAGCATTCCTACAATTAAAAGATATATGGCTGAGTGAGCTGAAGATTTTTCTCTTGAGTAAGAATCATCATATGAATAGCTGTCTGATGAATCATTCTCATCATCTACCAAAGCATCTATTTGGGATACAAGATGCATTGTTCCACCGCAATGAATACATGGCTTTTCACGGTCTGGCCAAGGGCGAGAATCCTCCATACCGCAATAGTCACATTTACATACGGCAGTAGTAGAATCTGATACTACGCCCTGTTTAGAAAAGACAACATCTTCATAAAAATTTCCGTCTTCATCATAGTAACCCGCTTTATATTCCACACCTGTTGATTCGTCTGTCCATGGTTCATTGTAATGAACATAGTCATGGTACTTGCAACGATAAATTTTAGGAGTGACTCCAGAATAATTTTTAGGTTGATTAGTTCTATTTCTGTAAACTGGTGTAGTATTCCTTGAAAATATACTTCCCATTCCTAAAAAGGAACTAGAGTGAGAACTAGAACTGTGATGACTTCTGCTTCTAGAAGAGCTGCTATGTGATCTAGATGAACTGTGGTGCGAGTGGCTACTAGAATGTGAGCTATGACTACTCGATGAGTGATGACTTGGTGACATTTTCCCCTCCTTACTAAATATGCTGATTTATAGTATAAAGAAAGTTGCTGAAAGATACAATATTATTGCGGTTTTGGGGTGTTGCACACTTGTTGTCAAAATGATAAAATACTACTAGATATAGTGTAAGGAAATATTGCTTTGGGAGGATTTTTTGAATGAAATGTCCATTTTGTGGTAGCCAAGATACTAGCGTAATTGATTCAAGACCTGCAGATGACAACACAAGCATTAGACGTCGTCGTTCTTGCCCAGAGTGCGGCAAGCGTTTCACTACCTATGAAAAGGTTGAGACTATTCCGCTTATCGTCATTAAAAAGGATAACAATAGAGAGCCATACGACAGGACTAAAATCGAGAAGGGTGTTCTAATCGCATGTCGAAAGAGACCGGTTGCTGCTGCCCAGATTTCAAAGGTAGTTGACGAGATCGAGACAGAGATTTTCTCATTAGAAGAGAAGGAGATTCCTAGCACTAAAATCGGTGAGATAGTAATGGAGCATCTTGAGAATGTTGATCCGGTTGCCTATGTTAGATTTGCTTCTGTTTATCGCGAATTTAAGGACGTTAATACCTTTATGGATGAGCTCAAGAGAGTCTTAGATAAATAGCTGTTTGGGGGCTAGGAGAGTTTTTACAAGTAGTTACAGGTTTTATGGGGGTTAAATATTTGACTATTTGGACGATATAATAAGTGCAGGTAGCAAATATGGAGAGTTATATTTAATGAATATTTCAGGTATTCGCCCATCTTTAGGGTTCTATGATTACAATTCAATAAGAATACGACAAGAGCTTGGAATGGCACCTGTTGATGAGCCAGTAGAAGAGACTCCAGTAGAGGATTCTACTAGTGGCATTAGCGATGAGGAGATTGCAGCTTCTAGAGAGGCACAGACATTTGGCGCTTATGATTTTGCCAGCCAGTACAAGCCAGGCGAGTCCTTTGATTTAAAGGGTGCTGATAGTGATATTAAGTCACTTGACGTGGAAAAGGCAGTATCTTCTATGCAGAAGGATTCACTTATCCATCGTTATCAGTACTTCGTACAGAACAAGACACCTCAGGATCAGCAGGTTAAGCCGGTTGTTGAGGATTTCAAATTATAACAATATGCGTTTTTAGAGGCACATCAATTGATGTGCTTCTTTTATTGTGTTAAAATCGAGCCTATGAGTAAGAGAAATTTATATCCAAGAGACTATGTAGATAGTACCTATTCAATTGATTTTAAAAAGCTTTATGACCAGGGTTACAGAGGAGTTATTTTTGATGTGGATAATACGCTTGTTCCACACAACGCTCCAGCAGACGACAGAGCTAAGGCTCTTTTTAAGGAATTACACGATTTAGGCTTTCAGGCCCTTTTGTTATCCAACAATAAGGAGCCTAGAGTTAAGACCTTTAAGGAGGCTGTTGAGTACTGTACCTACATATATAAAGCAAACAAGCCATCAGCATCTGGCTACAAGAGAGCCATGGAGCAGATGGGCACTGACGTGACTAACACTATTTTTGTAGGCGACCAGATTCTCACAGACGTGTGGGGCGCCAATCGTGCAGGTATTCGTTCAGTCATGGTTAAGCCAGTACTTAAATGGAAGGAAGAAATCCAGATTATCTTCAAGAGATTCCTTGAGGCTTTCATTTTACTTGGCTACAGAATTTACAAATTATATGGAAAGAACATAAATAAAGTTCCTCTTAAATAATGTAGAAATGCATCAGGGAGGAATCGAAAGGAGAATCTTATTATGAAAATTGTAATTGCAAATGACCATGCAGCAACAGATCTTAAGTTTGAGATTAAGGAGTATATTGAGAGCCTTGGACATGAGGTTATTAATATAGGAACAGATTCACATGACAGCTGCAATTATCCAGAGTATGGTGCAAAGGCTGCGAGAATGGTGGCAGCAGGTTCTGCAGATTTGGGCGTGCTTATTTGTGGAACAGGTGTAGGTATTTCACTTGCAGCTAACAAGGTAAAGGGAATCCGCTGTGGAGTTTGCTCTGATACAGCTACAGCAAGACTTATTCGTGCTCACAACAATGCAAACATGATTGCTTTTGGAGCTCGTATAGTAGGAAGTGAGCTTGCAAAGGATATTGTGAAGTCTTTCCTTGATACAGAGTTTGAAGGTGGTAGACATCAGGTGAGAATTGATATGATATCTGCTATTGAAAATGAAGAATAGTTCTGATATAATTTTTTGGTCTATGTGAGGATTCACGTAAAAAATTAGCCTAGTATAGGCATACCTGATATATATTATAGAGGAGGAATTGTAATAAATGAACGTACAGGTAGAAAATCTTGAAAAGAATATGGCAAAGATCACAGTTACAGTTGATGCAGCTGAGCTCGACAAGGCTATTACAAAGGCATATAACAAGCAGAAGAACAGCATCTCTGTTCCAGGCTTTAGAAAGGGCAAAGTTCCTCAGAACATGGTAGAGAAGATGTATGGTGCTGAGATTTTCTACGAGGACGCTGCTAATATTATTATGCAGGAGACATACCCACAGGCATATGATGAGTCTAAGCTTGATATCGTTTCACAGCCACAGATCGACATCACACAGCTTGAGAAGGGTAAGGACTTCGTTTATACAGCTACAGTTGCTCTTAAGCCAGAAGTTAAGCTTGGCAAGTACAAGGGCGTTTCTGTTACAAAGATCGATTCTAAGGTTACAGCTACAGAAGTTAACAATACAATCAAGGCTGAGCTTGAGAGAGCAGCTCGTACAGTTACTAAGACAGGCAAGGCTGCTAAGGGCGATACAGCAGTTATCGATTTCGAGGGCTTCATCGATGGTGTAGCATTCGACGGCGGTAAGGGTGAGAACTATGACCTTGAGCTTGGCTCTGGTTCATTCATTCCTGGTTTCGAGGATCAGCTCATCGGCCACAAGGCTGGCGAGGATGTTGAGGTTGAGGTTACTTTCCCTGAGACATATCAGGCAGAGGATCTTGCAGGTAAGCCAGCAGTATTTAAGTGCCACATCCACGAGGTTAAGGGTAAGGACATCCCTAAGCTTGATGATGAGTATGTAGCAGACACAACAGAGTTTGAGACAGTTGAGGAGTACAAGGCATCTGTTAAGGAGCGTCTTGAGAACAATAAAAAGGCAGAGGGACGTCGTGCTCAGGAGGACGAGGCTATCGCTAAGATCGTTGAGGATTCTGAGATGGAGATTCCAGATGCTATGCTTGACTACCAGGTTGAGAACATGATTAACGATTTCGCTAACAACATGGCTCAGCAGGGTCTTTCAATCCAGCAGTACATGCAGTTCACAGGTATGACAATGGATTCATTCCGTGAGCAGGTTCGTCCAGATGCACTTGCACGTACACAGTCATCACTTGTACTTGAGGCAATTGCTAAGGCTGAGAAGATCGAGGCATCTGATGCTGACGTTGATGCTAAGCTTGAGGATATGTCTAAGCAGTACGGTATGGAGCTTGATCAGCTTAAGACTCTTGTTGGCGACAGCGAGAAGGAGTCAATGAAGAAGGATATTGCTATCGAGAAGGCAATTGAGCTCATCATGGACAATGTTAAGGAAGCTGCTAAGAAGAAGACTACTACTAAGAAGGCTGATGCTGAGGAGTCTGCAGCAGAAGAGAAGAAGCCAGCTAAGAAGACAACAGCTAAGAAGACTACTACTAAGAAGACAACAAAGAAGGCTGCTGACGCTGAGTAGGAATTAAATAAGCATAAAGCTTATTTGATTCCGTAATAGGATGCTTTCTTGTATGAAATACAAGAAAGTAGTCTGGCGAAGCCAGATTTTATTGCAGCTTTCATTGGCTGCAATAAAACCAAAAAGTATTAAAAATTTGTAAAAATCGAGACACGGATTACTAAAATAGATATAATTAAAAATGAAATTAAATCACTGGCCTGAGCGTATGCTCGGGCTTAGTGTATATATAATACTTGTTTAGCAGCTTGGTTTTTTGGCGGAATAATTAACCTATTGTTCCTGCTAATGAGTGCTGAAGAGTATTGACTAAATCTATTAATCATTAGGAGGACTAAAATGGCAACAATTCCTTATGTCATTGAACAGAATTCTCGTGGGGAGCGTTCTTATGATATTTATTCACGATTATTAAAAGATCGTATCGTGTTCTTAGGTGAGGAGGTTAACGAGGTTACTGCTTCACTTACAGTTGCTCAGTTACTTTTCCTTGAGTCAGAGGATCCTAGCAAGGATATCCACCTCTACATCAATAGCCCAGGCGGTAGTGTTACAGCTGGTATGGCTATCTACGATACAATGCAGTATATCAAGTGTGATGTTTCTACTATCTGTATTGGTATGGCAGCTTCTATGGGAGCTTTCTTACTTGCAGGTGGACAGAAGGGCAAGCGATTTGCTCTTCCTAACTCAGAGATTATGATTCACCAGCCACTTGGTGGAGCTAAGGGTCAGGCTACTGAAATCGAAATCGCAGCTAAGAATATTCTTAAGACTAGAGAAAAGCTCAACCGTATGTTAGCTGAGAACACAGGTAAGCCATACGAGCAGGTGTGCCTTGACACAGAGCGTGATCACTGGCTTGATGCTAAGGAAGCCCTTGATTATGGTCTTATTGATGAAATTATTACAAAGAAAGCAAAATAAAGCCGATATATATAATAGTGGTTTATGTTTTGATTATTAAATGAGGTTATTATGGCAAGAAACGATGACAGAGTTCGCTGCTCTTTCTGCGGCAAAACACAAAATCAGGTTCGTAAGCTTATAGCAGGACCAAATGGTGCTTTTATCTGTGACGAGTGCGTTGAGATTTGTCAGGAGATAATTGTTGAAGAGCTCGAGGATTTTGCTCCAGCAACTGAGGGAGATTCTATCGAGATTAATCTTCAGAAGCCAGAGGACATGAAGAAGTTCCTTGACCAGTATGTTATTGGTCAGGATGAGGCTAAGAAGGTCCTCTCTGTTGCTGTGTACAATCACTACAAGCGTATCATGGCTAATCCTGATGACATCGATGTAGAGCTTCAAAAGAGTAATGTGCTTATGCTTGGACCTACTGGTTCTGGTAAGACACTTTTGGCTCAGACATTGGCAAGAGTTCTTGGAGTTCCATTTGCTATTGCTGATGCTACCACTCTTACTGAGGCAGGTTACGTAGGTGAGGATGTTGAGAATATTCTTCTTAAGCTTATCCAGGCAGCTGATTTTGATATTAAAAAGGCTGAGATTGGTATCATCTACATCGACGAGATTGATAAGATTACTAAGAAGTCTGAGAACGTTTCTATCACAAGAGATGTTTCTGGCGAGGGCGTTCAGCAGGCATTACTTAAGATTATCGAGGGTACAGTTGCTAACGTTCCACCTCAGGGCGGACGTAAGCATCCACAGCAGGAGACTATCGCAATCGATACAAAGAACATTCTCTTTATCTGTGGTGGAGCTTTCGAGGGTCTTGAAAAGATTATCTCACAGCGTACAGATAGCTCAGCTATCGGTTTCGGCGCTGATGTTAAGGATAAGAACAATCAAAAGATTGATGATTTACTTCAGCAGGTACTTCCACAGGATTTCATCAAATATGGTTTGATTCCTGAGTTTATTGGACGTGTACCAATCAATGTATCTCTTAACGAGCTTACTGAGGACGATATGATTCGCATCCTTAGAGAGCCTAAGAATTCATTGACAAAGCAATATCAGGCACTCTTCAAGATGGATGGCGTTAAGCTTGAGTTCGAAGAGGATGCCCTTAGAGAGATTGCTAAGAAATCAATCGAGAGAAAAACAGGTGCTCGTGGACTTCGCGCTATCGTAGAGAGCGTTATGATGGATCACATGTATCATGTACCATCTGATGAGTCGATTGTTGAGATTACAGTTACAAAGGAGATGGTTGACAGCAACCTTCTTCTTATCGACAAGAACTCAGACAGCGAAGACAGCGTAGTATCAATCGAAGATAAAAAGGAAAAGAGTGCATAATGGTCATAAGATCATGTAATCTTGAAACAGTGTGCGGGCCTACATCTACACTTCCTAAAAATGACCTCCCAGAGGTAGCATTTGCAGGCAAGTCCAATGTAGGCAAGTCATCACTCATAAATGCGGTTATGAACCGCAAGTCTCTAGCTAGAGTATCAGCCCAGCCTGGTAAAACACAGACCATCAATTTCTACAATATTAATGATGAGATTTATGTGGTGGATTTGCCGGGCTACGGTTTTGCTAAGGCATCTGAAAAGGAACGTGAGCGTTGGGGCAAGATGATAGAGACATATCTGAACACATCAGATATGATTAGAGCTGTCTTTCTTTTAGTTGACATCAGACATGCTCCATCAGCCAATGACAAGCAGATGTTTGAATGGATGGACTACGTAGGTTACGACCCAATAGTCATCGCCACTAAGGCTGACAAGATCAAGCGAAGCCAGCTTGATAAGCAGATTAAGATTTTGCGTGAGGGCTTAGGTGCTACAAAGGACACAATCATTGTTCCATTTTCATCCCAGACCAAGCAGGGACTTGACACTATACAGGATTTCTTGGCTCAGGTTATCGAGAATGAAGCCAGTCTTTCTGATGTAGAGGATCTTGATTAATGAAGAAAAACAAATATATTTTTGTGCTACTACTGCTCATCTCTATTAGTGTGGTGTGCACCTGTGGCACTTTTTTTTATGTAAAATTTAATAATGCTAATGTAGCTGCAAATGCTGATGATGAATTTGTTATCATGACTAGCTGCAATCCAGTATATATTGCTACATTAAATGTTGTAGGTGATACAGATGGGGTGACTGTTTCCAACCTATCCCAGCCTACAACAGGATGTCTCCATGATTACACACTTACTACAGAGGATATGAAGAATCTATCTAATGCAGATGTGCTTGTGGTAAATGGCGGCGGTATGGAAGGCTACCTTGATGATGTGGTGGAGGCTTATCCTGAGCTTACTATTATAGATACATTTGAATATGTAGAGGATAGAGTCGAGCTTCCAGAAGAAGAGGAACATGAGCATGACGCTGATGAGCATTCTCAAGAAAAGTTATTATCCCAGACTCCAAATGATTTTCATAGGACACTAGAGTCTGATGAGCACGAGGACCATCACCACGAGGAGAATAGTCATATCTGGATGGATAGCAAGCTTTTTGCTTATCAGGTTCAGGCTATCGCAGAGGGATTGAGCCAGGCAGACGCTGCACATGCAGATATATATAAGAAGAATTCCACTGATTACATAGAGGTTCTTTCTAAATATGTGGATAAATCAGGCTTAGAATCACTTGAGGGTGCAAATGTAGCTGTTTTGCATGCGGCCTTTGTATATACTGCAGGTTCACTTAATGCCAATGTAGTGGCTGTGATGGATTTGGATGAGGAGCGTCAGGTTAGTGCTGGCGAGGTCAGTGATTTTATCGAGACAATCAAGGCAAATGATGTTAAGCTTGTTTTAGCAGAGTACGACTACGGCAATTCAATGGGCAAGCTAATTACAGAGCAGACAGGGGCTAAGGTGGTTTACCTAGAGACTCTAGTTCATGGCGCATATGGAGCCGACGATTACGTAACCACCATGAACGAAAACTACGCCCGAATCTCCAACGTGGTAGAATAGGGAATATTTTATTCAGAGTCAGCTAGGGTTAAGCCACCAGGCTCTGAATTTATTAGATGAGTCGGATAGGTTATAGCTATAAAGCGCTGAAGCTATTAAATGAGTCGGATAGGTTGTAACTATCAAGCTCTGAGTGTTGCGTAGCGAAACATGTAGTAGAGCGAAGCAATATCTCAGGCTTGAGAGTGTAACAACCGTAACCGACGTATTATAATGTGAGAAAGATTATAGTATGAAGAAAATTATTCCATGTGGATTTCACTGTATTAAGTTCATAGACTTGGGCGTTGCCTTTGGCGACCAGCAGGTGCTGTCTGGCATCAACCTCCATGTTCATTGTGGCCAGATGACCGCTATCATTGGGCGCAATGGCGCTGGTAAATCTACTCTTGTAAGAGCTATCCTTGGAGAGGTTCCATATACAGGAGAGATTCAGTTCAAGAATAAAATGAACAACAACATGCAGGGACTTAAGATAGGCTATGTTCCACAGACTATTAATATAGATAGAACTACACCACTTAGTGTGTATGATTTGTTCCAGTCATTTACAGGAAAATTACCTATTTTATTTTCTAATAAGAAGGAACACGAGCATGTGAGAGAGGCTCTTGCAGAATTTGATGTGGCAGAGCTTATAGACCAGCCTGTAGGTACTCTTTCTGGCGGACAGCTTCAGAGAGTTCTTCTTGCTATGGCTGTCCATGATACACCAAACCTTCTATTATTAGATGAGCCAGTATCTGGTATCGATAAAAATGGTATGGATGCATTCTATGAAAAGATGCAGTACTTAAAGGAGACACATGACTTGGCTATTATTCTTGTGAGCCATGATCTTGACTACGTATATAAATATGCGGACAATGTTATCCTGATTGATAAGACTGTGACTGCAGCAGGCAGACCAAAGCTTGTGTATGAGACTGATGCCTTTAAATCAGTATTTGGTAAGGGCGCAGTAGGAGAAGTGGAGGTGAAGACAGATGTTCAGTGAGATGTTTAGTTATACCTTCATGATTCGAGCTACTATAGCTATTCTTTTGATTTCACCGCTCTTTGGAACAGTTGGTACCATGATAGTGCAAAAGAGGATGGCATATTTTAGTGATGCCCTTGGACATTCGGCTCTTACTGGTATTGCAGCAGGAGTAATTATGGGAATAGGTAACACTACAGTTTCCATGATTATATTTGGTATCTGTTTTGCCTTGCTTCTTAATTATATTTCTAGAAAAGGACTTAGCTCTTCAGATACATTGATTTCTGTATTTGCCAGCTGTGCTACAGCACTTGGTCTTGCAATATTATCAAGGGGCGGTAGCTTCAGCAATTACTCAGCTATATTAGTGGGCGATATTTTATCAATCACCGGAAGCGAGATTATTCAGCTTATTGTGTTATTTGCTGTTATTTTAGTTTTCTGGTGCTTTAGCATTAATAGGCTGACAGCTATTAGTATTCATGCCACACTTGCTAAGAGCCGCAGTATTTCAGTTAGAGTGATGGAGGATGCTTTTGCTGTATTGATAGCCCTTCTTGTTATGTTATCTATCAAGTGGGTGGGCATACTTCTTATTAATGCACTTTTAATTCTTCCTGCAGCCAGCAGTAGAAATATCTCGGAGAACTTTAGAGAGTATACTTATTTTTCTATTATATTTAGCCTCTTCTCTGGAATAGTAGGATTGTTTGTTTCTTATTTTACAGATATGGCTACAGGTCCTATGATTGTAATCATAGCAAGCGTTATTTATTTTGCTACATATATATATGGTAAGGATAGATAATTGAAGATAAATAGTAATCCCCAGACTCTGATTTAGAGCCTGGGGATTTTTATGGAAATGAATGCCAAATAATATACGAAAGTTAAAATATTGTGTAAAAATCAGATAATTGAATGCAATTTATGTTTTTTTAGTGAAAAACGTGCACAGAGAAAAAAACGTGATATAATACATCTACACTTAAGGATGACACCTTGTTTTAACACCCATTTTAATGTAAAAAATTTTTTAAAAAAAGGGGTTAAGTTATAAAAGAGATCATCCGATATATTTTTTGTAAGGGCAGAAGAGATGTATTTAGACCCGCTTTAGAGTGAAATAAATTTTTTAAAAAAATTTCTAAAAAGGGGTTAAGTAATTTCTCAGATGACCGATATACACATTAGATAAATGAAAAGGATTTCATTATCTCGAAAGTTACATCACAATATCATATAGGTTTCGTTACCAGGACAAGGATGTTAAGGATCGGAATAATCAAATTTGTTTTCTATTTATCTATTGTAATCGCAATAGAATTTTTTCATGCGAAGAATTAACTTAATAACAATTCATGGAGAGATGACCAATACAGATTGCATTGGCAATGGGCCACTCATAGTAAGTGATAATCATTTACAGTATGTCGCGCGAGTACTGTGTTGATTATAAATTAGCAATTATTAACAATTAAGTGCAGAGGCACTTCTCCCAAGAAAGGATTCTAGGGAGTATCTACAAGGAGGTAGAATTTATGGTAGTACAACACAACATGCAAGCAAGCAATGCTTCAAGAATGCTCAACATCACAGCAGGAAATCAGTCAAAGTCAACTGAGAAATTAGCTTCAGGTTACAAGATTAACCGTGCAGCAGATGATGCAGCTGGTCTTTCAATTTCAGAGAAGATGCGTAAGCAGATCAGAGGTCTTGATCAGGCTTCTACAAACGCACAGGATGGTGTATCTGCAGTGCAGACAGCTGAAGGTGCTTTAACAGAAGTTCACTCAATGCTTCAGAGAATGAACGAGCTTGCAGTACAGGCAGCAAACGGAACAAACAGTGAGTCTGATCGTTCTTCAATCCAGGACGAAATTAATCAGCTTACAACAGAAATCGATCGTGTTGCTGAGACAACAAAGTTCAACGAGACATACTTACTTAAGGGTTCTAACGGAACAAAGAAGAGCTACGTAGCAGCTCATGACGCTGGTCTTGTAGGTTCATTATCACAGAACACAACAAAGGGAACATTCCAGATGAAGGCTCTCAATGTTGGTGATACTTACACAATCGGTGGTACAAAGTACGAAATCGGTGCAGCTGATGTATCAGCAGCTAGAACAGCTCTTAAGGCTACAGATGGCAAGCTTTCTAATGGTGATGTTATCACAATCGATGGCAAGTCATTCACAATCGCTGGCAAGACTGATATGGATCAGGCACAGATTACAAAGGGTAAGATTGATAAACTTGCAGGCGCAGGTTCTACAATCGAATTCAACGGCAAGAGCGTAACTGTATTCTCTGAGTCAACAACAGCTGGTGTTGATGACAACAACAAGACTCTTATCAAGGCTACAGCAGCTTATGCTAAGGTTAAGACAGAGCTCGTTGCTGCATCTTCAATCGGTGCAATCGATAACAGAGCAACTGTTTCATACACAGATCCTGCAGCTGGAGCTACATATGCTAACTTCACTATCAACCGTGGTTATGTAAACACAAAGAATGACCTTAACTTCAATCTTCATGTTGGTTCTGATGCTGATATGACAAACAAGATTGGTGTTAAGATTGAGACAATGGATGCTAAGAACCTTGGTCTTGCAGGACTTAATGTATCTGATGATACAGGTAAGGCAGCTACATACGCTATCGATGCTATCGCAGACGCTGTTTCTAAGGTATCTGCACAGAGATCTGCACTTGGTGCTATCCAGAACAGATTAGAGCATACAATCGCTAACGTAGACAACGTAGTTGAGAATACAAATGCATCTGAATCTCGTATCCGTGATACAGATATGGCTGATGAAATGGTTAACTACAGCAAGAATAATATTCTTCAGCAGGCAGGTCAGGCAATGCTTGCACAGGCTAACCAGTCAACACAGGGCGTATTATCAATTCTTGGATAATCAAACATTGATTGAGTTAAGCATAGCTTAACAGTCCAAATTAATTGTTTCGCGCAGACTAGTTAAATACTAGTAAATTAGGGACTCCCAGGGATGGGGGTCCCTTTTTTGTGTAATAGGATATAGAAGAGCATATTTGCAAATTTATTAGTGCATAATTTAATTGAGCTTGATATATATAAATGATTGGTTCATAATATATTTTATAAGGCATAGTGTTGCTAATATATAATGTATTTTCTAGGGTGGGACGATGAAAGAACAGAATTCTTCAGTGCTTAATATGACCGAGGGTAATCCGGTTTCTTTGATAATAAAGTTTTCTATTCCAATGCTCATTGGTAATCTTTTTCAGCAGCTATATAATCTGGTAGATTCAATTATAGTAGGTCAGTTTGTGGGGCCACAGGCTTTGGCAGCTATTGGCGTAACAGGTTCAGTCACATTTTTATTCTTTGCTCTTTGCAATGGATTTGGAAATGGTGGGGGCATCATTACCTCTCAGGCGTTTGGAAAGGGAGATGATGATGAAGTTAGAATCAGCATTTCTAACACAGGCTATATCATGTTCGTTTTTCCGCTAATGGTTGGTATAATTGCATATTTTTTAATTGATCCTGTGCTTATTATTCTTGATACACCTGCTGAGATTATGGCAGATTCCAGATCATATTTAAGTATTATGTGCGTTGGGTTAATTTTTGTTTCTCTGTACAATTATGTTTCGGCAATGTTGAGAGCTCTTGGTGATTCTAAAACACCACTTTATTTTTTGATATTCTCATGTATTCTCAATACAATTTTAGATTGGATTTTTGTGTGCATTTTTCATATGGGAGTTTTTGGAGCAGGTGTTGCAACTGTAATTTCTCAGCTAATTTCAGGGGTGAGTTGTTTAATTTATGCAATTTCTAAGAATGAATATTTCCATATGAAAAAAGAAGATTTAAAGTTTAATAGTTTTATTTCCCATAAAATTATTAGATTAGGATTTCCCTTGTCATTACAGTTTTCCTTGATTGCAATATCCTGTATGGCACTTCAGCGAGTTGTTAATTCATTTGGAAGTGTTGCCGTGGCTGCATTTACCGCAACTAGTAGAATAGAGCAGATTATTCATTTGCCATATCAGACACTTGGTGCAGCATTGGCAACATATACTGGGCAGAACTATGGTGCAGGTAAGTCTGATAGGATTATAGTTGGCTATAAAAAGAGTCTTATGCTTATGGCTATTTTTTCTTTATTGATGCTTCCAATAATGCAATTCTTGGGCGCGGCAATTATAAGCATTTTCGTTAAAAGTGCAGATGTAATAGCAATGGGAGCAACTGCTCTTCAAATCACAAGCCTCTTTTATATAATGCTTGGAGTAATTTATGTGGTGCGAGGAGTGTTGAATGGTCTAGGAGATGCATTTTTTGCACTATTAAATGGAATAGTGGAGGTTATTGGCAGATTCATTGTTCCTGTAATGTTGACTGGCTTTGCTACTATCGGACTATGGGGAATATGGTGGTCCGTTGGAATAGTTTGGTCCATTAGTGGCTTGACTGCCTGGTTGAGATATTTGGGGTACAAGAAACAAGCATTGCAATATTAATGAAATGGAGAATGATTGAATCCTATGTGTTAGAAAAATTGTCTAATAAATAGGGTTCAAATTTTTTTTATTAAGAAACTAAAGATTTTTGTTGCTTTTCCGATAACTAAATTAGATGGAGGCAGTAAACCTTTGTTTTTGTTGTCCATCTGGGCAGTTATTTTTCATAAAATCGCGCGGAAGAGTAACTGTTTTTCGTACCTTTACAATTTAATAAGGTATACTACATAATTTCCACCTTGATAGCTAGTGGTGGTTGGTCACACCACTTGTTATATAGATACGGATGCAAGCCTAAAGTATGTAGCATTCCATATCATCGTAACTTTTTAAAATTATGTTATGCGCACAGCGCATCTCTTATGAATGGAATCACAAGAGTATCTACAAGGAGGTAGAAATTATGGTAGTACAACACAATATGCAGGCAGCTAATGCTTCAAGAATGTTAGGAATAACAACAGGGGATCAGTCAAAGTCAACAGAAAAGCTTTCATCAGGATTTAAAATCAACAGAGCAGCAGATGATGCAGCAGGGCTTTCAATCTCAGAGAAGATGAGAAAGCAGATTCGAGGTCTTGACCAGGCTTCAACCAATGCATCAGATGGTATTTCGGCAGTACAAACCGCCGAGGGTGCCCTTACAGAAGTACACTCAATGCTTCAACGTATGAATGAACTTGCAGTACAGGCAGCGAACGGTACAAACAGTGAGTCTGATCGTTCTTCAATTCAGGACGAGATTAATCAGCTTACAACAGAAATCGATCGTGTTGCTGAGACAACGAAGTTTAATGAGACATACTTGCTGAAGGGCGGCAACGGAGATCGAACCGTAAGGGTTTCTGCACATGATGCAGGTCTCGTTGGTAGCTTAAGCCAGAACACAACTACGGCAACATTCCAGATGAGAAAGCTTGAAATTGGCGACTCATACACAATTGGTGGAACAACATATAGAATTGGTGCTCAAAGTGTTAATGAGGCAATGACAGCATTAAAGATTACAACAGCAGCTAGTTCTTCTGACGATAAGATTACAGCTCTTAAAACAGGTGATGTAATTAAAATTGATGGTAAATCATTTACTATCGATGAGAATGAGACTGATATGGAACAGTCTCGCATCAAGGCAACAATGATTAGTAAGCTAGCTGGCAAGGGATCTACTCTTGAATTCAATGGCCGTTCAGTTTCAGTATTCTCTGAATCTGTAGTATCTGGTGTTGATCAGAATAATAAGACTCTTATTACAACAACAGCAGCTTACTTTAGAGTAAGAACAGAGCTTACAGCAGCATCTTCTATTGGTGCAACTAATACACGTGCTGTTACTTCAGAAGAAGATATTGGTGCAACATATGTTAACTTCACCATTACACGTGGCGATGTAATTTCTAAGAATACTCTTGTATTCAACTTACATGTTGGTTCAGACGCTGATATGACAAACAAGATTGGCGTTGAAATCGATACAATGGATGCTAAGAGCTTAGGAATTCACGGAATGAATGTTTCCGACGATACTGGTAAGGCAGCAACTTATGCTATTGATGCCATTTCAGATGCCTTAGCTAAGGTATCTGCCCAGAGATCCGCACTCGGTGCTATTCAGAACAGACTAGAACACTCTATTGCCAACCTCGACAATGTAGTAGAGAATACTACAGCAGCTGAATCACGTATCCGTGATACAGATATGGCTGACGAGATGGTTACATACAGTAAGAATAATATTCTTATGCAGGCAGGCCAATCAATGCTCGCTCAGGCAAATCAGGCAACTCAGGGTGTATTATCTATTCTTCAGTAATTAGCGTGGCCAAACGCATTAGTACAAATAGATTTCCAATGATGAAATCTGGTACTATCCACAAAAATTGGGTCCCTTCGGGGACCCTTTTTTAGCGGGAGTAGGTAGGGCTAGAAGGGGTAATATACTTGATTAAATAGAAGAAAACCCGTATAATTGATAAGGATAATATCTTTTTATCCGACTGATGATGACACCATCCCTAGAGGAAATACAGGTGTCGCATATAGAAGGAGTTAAATAAATGAAAAAAGTAGAAGATTACATAAGAACTATTCCGGATTTTCCAGAACCAGGCATTATGTTTAGAGATGTCACAAGCATTCTTCAGGATGCAGAGGGCTTCAAGCTCGCTATCGACGAGATGATTAAGCTTCTTGATGGAGTTGATTGTGATGTTATAGCAGGAGCAGAGAGCCGCGGATTTATCTTTGGTGCACCTCTTGCTTACGCACTTGGCAAGCCTTTCGTACTTGTTCGCAAGAAGGGCAAGCTTCCATGTGAGACAATCGAGAAGACATATGACTTGGAGTACGGTACAGCTACAATCGAGATGCACAAGGATGCTATTAAGCCAGGTCAGAAGGTAGTTGTAGTCGATGATCTTATCGCTACAGGTGGTACTATTGAGGCAGCATGCCAGCTTATCGAGGAGCTTGGCGGCGAGGTTTCTAAGATCGTCTTCCTTATGGAGCTTGCAGGTCTTAATGGACGTGAGAAGCTTGCTAAGTATGACGTTGCTTCAGTTGTTACTTACGAGGGAAAATAATTACAGATTTTTTAGGGTAGTGCTTTTTAGTACTGCCCTTTTTATTTTGCAGGATTAAATATGTGGAGTTTTGAGCAGAAACTCTATTTTGCTATTAGAGGAGTGTTTGTTAATGGAGTTAAGAAAGATTGCCCATATAAAAACTGGCTTTACACAAAAGTTTGGAATACCTAGACAGAGTGGACTTGTAGATGAAGTGGGGCAGATTATTTTTGAGCCAGACTTTAGAGACCCAAACTATATCGAGGGAATATCTGATTACGACTATCTCTGGATAATCTGGGGCTTTTCCAAGAATAAGCCTTTGGAGGGAGCAACAGTAAGACCCCCTAGACTTGGTGGTCAGAAGCACATGGGTGTATTTGCTACCCGTTCTCCATTTCGCCCTAATAACATAGGCCTTTCATCTGTAAAGCTACTTAGAGTGGAGCAGGATGAAAAGCTAGGTACTATACTTTTGGTAAGTGGTGTTGATATGCTAGATGGCACACCTATTTACGATATTAAGCCATATATTCCATATGCGGATGTCCACGAGAATGCTAGAGGTGGATTTACTGATGACCTGTCAAAGGGCCAGCAGATACAGGTGGTATTTCCAGAGGAGCATCTAAATAAGCTTCCTGTGGTAATTAGGGAATCGGCTATTCAGGTCTTAGCGCAGGATCCAAGAGCCGGCTACGACAGGAATAAGGAGCGAGAGTTTAGACTTTTATATCATGGATACGACATAGTATTTACCGCCGAGGAGGACAAGCTAGTTGTGACAGATGTGGTGGAATTTAATAAATAATAGTTGGCCAGCAGCCTTTGAGAAGAAGTCAGGGGCGCTGGTCTCTTTTTGTGTTTTTTGGGGGAAAATGCTGCTGGAGATGGTGTGGATTTGTGAGAGATTCGGTGGGTTACTTCTTGACAAACAACATAATACAACATATACTCAGGTTATGGATGTGGGATAATGTGGTTTTGCAATCTGGGTTTGTGTGGTTTTTGCACATTTTCTCAAGGACCCATTGTAATCAATTGTTTATGTGTTGGGAGGATTTATTATGTTAGATGAAATGAAAATCAAGGAACAGATTTGTGAGATTGGAAGGCGTATTTACAACAGAAATATGGTGGCAGCCAATGATGGCAATATCTCTGTAAAGCTAAATGACCATGAGTTTTTATGCACTCCAACTGGTGTGTCTAAGGGATTTATGACACCGGATTACATTTGCAAGGTGGATGAGAAGGGAAATGTTATTGAGGCCCATGAAGGGTTCAAGCCTTCTTCTGAGATTAAGATGCACATGAGAGTCTATGAGAAGAGGCCTGATGTGGGTTCAGTTGTCCATGCTCATCCTATGTATGGAACAGCATTTGCCATTGCAGGGATTCCACTTACTCAGCCAATTATGCCAGAGGCAGTTATTTTTCTTGGCTGCGTGCCAATAGCAGAGTACGGCACACCATCAACTATGGAGATTCCGGATAATTTGGAGAAATATTTGCCTTATTATGATGCAGTACTTCTTGAAAATCATGGGGCCCTTACCTGGTCAACTGATTTGAATGCAGCATATATGAAGATGGAGTCGCTAGAGTTCTACGCAGAGCTTTTATACAAGTCCACAATGCTTGGAGGCCCACAGGAATTTAGTGTGGAGAACATCAAAAAGCTATATAGGATTCGTGGAAAGTTTGGAATGACTGGCAAGCATCCTGCAGATGTTTGCTTTGACAAGGCTGCATCTGCTAATATAGATAGGACGATGCCAGGCTATGAGTATGATTTTAGCGATTAATACTTATGGTTTGGCAGATAGATTATATCAATACTTATTATTGGGGAGAAAATATGGCAGCACTTTCTATTGAACGCAAAAACATTATCCTAGAGAAGCTTAACAGAGAAAAAAAGGTGGTAGTATCGGCTCTGGCCAGGGAGTTTTCAGTATCAGAGGAGACTATTCGCCGAGATCTTGAGAAGCTTGAAAAAGAAGGATTTGCCATCAAAAGCTACGGTGGAGCTATCTTAAATGAAGACAATGACAGTGAAATGCCTTTTAAATTGAGGCAGCAGAACAACAAGTCTGGAAAAAAGAAGATAGCCCAGCTTGTGGCAGAGTTAATTAATGATGGGGACCATATTTTTGTTGACCCAAGCTCCACAGGAGTGTCAGTCATCAAGGCCTGCGAGGGGAAAAGTAACTTGACGATTTTGACTAATTCGGTGGAGATTCTTTTGCAGCTATCTGATAGGGATGACTGTGATGTAATTTCTACTGGGGGTGCATTGGTACCAGGTTATCTGGCGCTGGTTGGACCACAGTGTATACAGGCTATTGAATCATTCCACGCAGATGTTGCAATTGTCAGCTGCAAGGGAATTGATTTGGCAAAGGGCGTCACTGATTCTAACCAAATGCTTAGCCAGGTCAAGCAGAAGATGCTTGGAAGTGCCAGCAAAAAGGTGCTTGCTGTAGATAATAGTAAGTTTGACAAGGTGGCATTTTCTAAGATATGCTCTATCAACGATTTTGATGTAGTAGTTACTGACGAGCAGCCCTCAGCCCAGTGGATTGAGTATTTTAAAGAACAGGGCGTGAGCCTTTTATATCCGGATTCTAATTAACAATTAAAAAACTATACTTTGATACTTATGGACATGTGTAGTAAAATTGTGGTTAAATCCGGCTGAAAGTATTATGTACTTATAGGGGATAATTGGGAGCCGAAACTTATAGAATTACACCATTACAGGAGGACAGCGATGATTGACTACAGAATTGCAACACTAAAGGACATTGATTTATTAACTACATCTAGGATAGAGGTTTTAAGGGCTGCCAATAAGCTAGATGATTCAGTTGATATGACTGAGGTGGAGAGGGAGTCTAGAGTGTATTATGAGAAGGCTCTGGCGGACGACAGTCATGTTGCGATTTTAGTAATGGATGATGATAAATTTGTAGGCGCAGGTGGCGTGAGCTTTTATACCGTGATGCCTACATATCACAATTCAACAGGCAAGAAGGCATATATCATGAATATGTATACTAACCCTGATTATCGTAGAAAGGGCATAGCTATTAAGACCCTTGAGATCCTAGTAAATGAAGCAAAAAAGAGGGGGATTAAGGAAATAACTCTCGAGGCTACTGATATGGGAAGACCTCTGTATGAGAAATACGGATTTACGGATATGCCATCTGAGATGGAGCTAATATAATTTTATATAAGTGTTGGTGAAATCGAGTATTTAGATTATAATAATTCGTAGAAAATTTAAATCACAGGAGGCTAAGATGAAGCTTACTATCTGTGATTGGAGGCTAGGATGAATTTTACTTGGGGAATTCTTGCTCATGTAGATGCGGGCAAGACCACTCTTTCAGAATCGATTTTGTTTAACGCGAAAGCTATTGCGTCGCTAGGTCGAGTAGACCATGGCGACGCTTTTTTGGATACAGATATGCAGGAGAAAAATAGGGGAATTACTATTTTTTCAAAGCCGGCAGTTTTTTCTTATGGTGCAAATGAGATGACACTTCTTGATACTCCGGGGCATGTGGATTTTGCAACTGAGACGGAGCGAGCTCTCTGGGCACTAGATGGAGCAATCCTTCTTATAAGCGGTACAGATGGTGTGCAGCCACATACTAGAACACTGTTTTCCCTTCTTAAAAAATTTCAGATTCCAACAATCATTTTCGTTAATAAAATGGATATGGAAAATGCCGGGGCTGATAGTTTGATTGCAAATATAAAATCAGAGTTGGCTGATAACTGTGTAGACCTTGCAGACAAGGAAGCCATCTCATCTGAAAGTGAAGCGGCCATGGAGGAGTACTTTGAAACAGGAAGTATTTCTGATGTCACTGTTGCAGAGCTATTTAATTCTAGAAAAATTTATCCTATATTGTTTGGCTCGGCGCTAAAAAATGATGGAGTTGATGAGCTGCTTTCATTTATGTCTCTTATGGCCAGTGAAAATCAGGATAGAATGAAGGCCAGAGAATCAGAGGATTTTGGAGCTAGAGTTTACAAGATAGAAAGTCTAGGCAGAGATAGCAGACTGACATTTACTAAAATCACAAGTGGCTCGATTAAGGTAAAAGATGTACTTCCAAATGGAGAAAAGGTAGACCAGATTAGAGTATATTCTGGCAATAAATATGAGCAGGTGGATGAGGCAAAAGCTTTTGATATAGTGGCGCTGGTAGGGCCAAAGGAGACATATGCAGGTCAGGGACTTGGTGTTGAAAATGACAGAGAAGAGCTTAGCCTTACTCCGGTTTTGCAGTATCAGATTTCATTTTTAGATGATACGATTCCAAGAGTGGCATTTCCAAATCTTATGAATCTTAATCAAGAGGACCCTTCGCTAAATGTGACCTGGGATGCAAGCTTAGAGCAGATTAAAATCAATTTGATGGGG
The DNA here is from genome assembly GCF_900101325.1 of Pseudobutyrivibrio sp. AR14. NCBI lineage: Bacteria > Bacillati > Bacillota > Clostridia > Lachnospirales > Lachnospiraceae > Pseudobutyrivibrio > Pseudobutyrivibrio sp. AR14. The sequence goes on along the minus strand of NZ_FMUY01000004.1, from coordinate 42,676 downwards.
CAGGTTCAGACTGAGATTTTGACCCAAAGAATTGAAAACGAGCTTTCTCACAAGGTGGAATTTGTAGAATGTGGTGTGCTTTATAAAGAGACTATTACAGCAGCAGTTGAGGGAGTAGGTCATTTTGAGCCACTGCGTCATTATGCGGAGGCTCACATTTTAATGGAGCCACTTGAGCCGGGTAGTGGAATTCAGGTGGAGGCCAATGTTTCTACAGATGAGCTGGCCCTTAATTGGCAGCGACTTATAGAGACTCATATTTTAGAAAAGGAACATGTGGGAGTTGCCATTGGAGCTCCTATTACAGATATTAAATTTACGATTGTTGGTGGAAGAGCCCATATCAAACATACAGAGGGCGGCGATTTTAGAGAGGCTACATATCGTGCTATCAGGCAGGGGCTGATGGAGGCAGGAACGAAGGTGCTTGAGCCTTATTTCAAATTTGAAATCGCGGTGCCAGGGAATATGATTGGCCGTGTTATGACCGACATTCAAAATATGAATGGTACTTTTGATGCTCCCGATGAAGCTGATGGAGTTTCTATTCTTGTAGGTCGCGCGCCAGCTAGCACTATCAGAAATTATCAGGTTCAGCTGGCAACGTTTACAAAGGGTGAGGGAAGAATATCCCTGATTTATGATGGCTATGATGCTTGTCACAATGAGGCTGAGGTAATCGAAGCGTCCGGATATAATCCTGATGAGGATGTAGACAATCCAGCGTCTTCAGTTTTTTGCAGCCATGGTGCTGGAGATATTGTGCCTTGGTATGAGGTAAAGGAAAAGTGTCATGTGCCATGTATGGTTGATAAAAATGCCTCGCAGGATTTTGACGAGATTCCAACAAAGCGCATGAATCACGGCGTGGATGAATGGCTTGATCCAGATGAAATTGATAAAATACTTCATATGGCAACCCACAGTAATCACGGCAAGAATCCTAAAAAGGGATGGCATTATGGCGATGGAGATAGAGTTCGCCGCGTTGACTCGGATTATGTTTACAAGGCGCCAAAGGAGATTAAGGCCAAGGAAAAATATCTATTGGTGGATGGATACAATCTGATTTACGCATGGCCAGAGCTGAAGGAAGTTTTGGATGTGAATCTAGATGGAGCCAGAGGAAAGCTTCTTGATATTCTTAGCAACTATAAGGCTATGACGGATTATAACGTAATTGCGGTATTTGACGCCTATAGAGTAAAGGGGCACGAGGTCACTGCTTCTGACTATTTAAACATCCATCAGGTATTTACTGCAGAGGCTCAGACTGCAGATGCTTATATTGAGCGCTTTACCCATGAACATGGCAAAAAATACGATATCACTGTTGTCACTTCAGATGGACTGGAGCAGGTTATCATCAGAGGTGCAGGAGCAAGACTTATTTCCTCCAGAGAATTCATCCAAGAAGTGGAGCAAAAGGCTGTAGAGCTGAGAAATATGTACGATATCGAAATGTACTAGGGGGACGCGTAGAGGTGGACCAGGGGGACGGGGTTAGTGGACCATTTTCTGAAAATACTGAAAATGGTCCACTAACCCCGTCCCCCTGGTCCATTTCTTTGAAAAAGAGTTAGACAAGACTAACAGGAAGTAGTAATATGAAATCAGCAAAAAACCTAATAGGGAGGAATTGAAATATGGGACTTTTTAAAAAGATAATGAATCAAACAAGAAAGCCACAAGGATTTCTTGGAGGAATGATGCTTGATGGAATGAATAATGGTCATGCAAAAGTTGCAGATTGGGGATTAGCTCATCTTACAACTATTGCGCCTGAGAAGATACTAGAAGTGGGCTGTGGAGGCGGAAGAAATGCATATCAGCTCTTGCAAAAGTATCCTTCATCAAAGCTTACTGCTGTTGATTATTCTGAGACTTCTCTTGAAAAGACAAAGCAGTTTAATTCTGAGATGATTAAAAAGGGTCGTTGCAATGTACAAAAGGGAGATGTGTCCGCTCTTAATATTGATGAGCAGTATGATCTTGCCACAGCTTTTGAGACAATTTATTTTTGGCCTGGTCTAGAAAAATGTTTCTCAGAGGTCAACAAGGCATTAAAACCAGGCGGAACATTTATGATTGTCAATGAGGCAACTGGAGATGATCAGGCTAGCCTTAAGTATGAGAAGATGGTAGATGGAATGAAGTGTCACACTGTCAACGAAATCGAGAGTGCACTTTCAGTGGCAGGTTTTTCAAAGATAAAGACGGATCGTCACGAAAGCAAACCTTGGGTTACTGTAATCGCCAAGAAGTAATAGGAAAAAGTTTTGGTTAATTGATAAACTTATGGAGGCTATATGAGTGCTGATTATAAAAATTGGATGCCAAAGGAAATGATATATGGGACTCTGGCGGCGACGGCTGTGGTAGGCGTTGTTACAGCCATAGTAGGCCTTGATTCAATAATAGGAAAGGTTCTTTTGATTGTAACCATACTATGCGCATTTACAGTGCTTTGGATGTATTTGATGTACAAGGCTTTTTCTTATAATGGCTCAAGACAGCTGTCTAGACAGATTATAGAAGGGGTATCTTCCTATGTGAAAATCCCTGATGGTGGAGTGTGTCTTGATGTGGGCTGCGGAAGTGGAGCACTTGCAATCGCCTGCGCTAAGAAAAATCCAAATGCTGCAATCTTAGGAATTGATAGATGGGGGAAGGAATATTCTTCATTTAGCAAAGAACTATGTGAAAAGAACGCCTTGGCAGAAGGAGTTTCGAATATAGTATTTGAACAGGGAAATGCATGCAAGCTAGGATTTGAAGATGAGAGTTTTGATGCTGTAACAAGCAACTACGTATATCACAATATCCCAAGTAAAGACAGACATGAATTGCTTCTTGAGACTTTTAGAACCCTTAAGAAGGGCGGCACTTTTGTGATTCATGATATCATGTCAAAAAGCAAATATGGCAATATGGATGAGTTCGTTAAGCAGCTTAAAGATATGGGATACGAAGAGGTCAAGCTAATCGATACTACAAGTGGAATGTTTATGAATAAAACTGAAGCCACTTGGATGGGGCTTTCAGGCTCCAAAATTTTGATAGGAAAAAAGTAAAGCTCTATTTTTTTAGTGTGCAAACAGAGCATACATATCCATCTTGTATAAATGTTTCAATATTCTCACATATAGGGGCAGCCAAAGTGTTTATGGATTTCAGGTCAACAGAAAGACCGGTTCCCATGCACTTTGTGTAGGCCTCTTTTTTTGTCCATATTTCAAAGAATGCCTTCTCTTTATCAGAGGAGTTGTTAATATAGTCGGCCTCGGCAGGGTGGCAGACCATTTTCATAGTATTAAATGGTGCCTTGCAGATTCGCTCAACATCAACGCCTATAGCCTTTTCTGTGGAAAGGCCAAAAAGTACGGCTCCCTTAGTATGAGAAAAATTAAAATCTAGTGGAATGTCAGTCCTTGGCGCAGACAATGTAGGTTTTTTCATATAAGGGCAGTCAAATACCAGCTCATCATTTTTGATACCGGTCTCCCTTACAATGGCAAGCCTTGTGATTACAGCAGCGTAGAGGGAAAGCATTCTATCTGATTCAAATTTATATCTATTAATTTTTTCTCTGCGCTCAGCAGAAACGAAACCGGATAAATAATCATGTACCGGTCCCCAGTTTTCAGTATTGTCTTTAAGAAAATAAACTTTTGTACTCATGGTATTGATAATAATACAAATTAGGATGGAAGAAAAGTGGACCAGGGGGACGGGGTTAGTGGGTCATTTTCAAGGGGATTGTCAGAAAATGGTCCACTAACCCCGTCCCCCTGGTCCATATCTACACTTGACAAAAATTGGGAATAGTGATAAACCTATTATCGATAATTGGATTATCGGTGAGAGAAAGGACGTAAATCATGTCGGTACGTGATACAAGTATAGATCCTCGGCTTCTTGAAAGTGCAAAAGCCGAGTTTATGAAAAGGGGCTTTCTAAAGGCCGAGCTTAAGACCATTTGTGATAATGCAGGGGTTACAACAGGAGCTGTATATAAGAGATATAAGGGCAAGGAAGAGCTTTTTTGCGCAGTTGTGGAGGAGGCTGTTCTTGCATTTAAAGAATTTATAGGAGAACGTTCAAGATTAGATTTTTCAGCCATGACTGATGACGAGGTGAAAAATACTTGGGTTATGAATGAAAAATATACACTTGATGTGTTCAAGATGATTTGGGATTACAGGGATGAATTTGCATTACTGCTAGAAAAATCTGCAGGCACAATCTATGAAGATTACAGGCATGATTTTTCTTCTCAGATGACAGAAGCTTACATGAAATATTACAAGGAAGCGAGAAAAAGAGGTCTTGCAAATGTTGAGATAACCAAGCAGGAAATGCATGTGCTTTGCACATCTTTCTGGAATTCTATATATGAGCCTTTTATCCATGGTATGTCATGGAAGGAGATAGAGAGTCATTGCAAGGTTCTATGTCGTTTTTTTGATTGGGCAAATGCAATAGGACTTAAATAAAAATGAAATTAGGCCGTCGAAAGACGGCTTAAAATAAACACTATGGTTAGTTAGAACTAACATGGAAGGAGAAAAAATGTTTAAAAAAGTGGCTCCTTATATAGGAGAGTACAAGAAATACACAATATGGGCTGTTATAGCTATGTGTATTGGTATTGTGGCAAGCGTAATGCCATATTATTTTCTTTATCAAATAATTTCCCCTCTTACTAGAGGTGAGAGTATTAGTTTTCAATTTGTAATGCTAAGGGTATTGGCTGTTGCTATTTGCGAGGTTATATACTCTTTTGCTTATGTGCAGGGACTTACATTTTCTCATATAAGTGCATATAACACATTGAAAAATCTGAGAGTTTCTTTGCAGGGAAAACTGGAAAAACAATCTCTTGGAAATATTCAAAATCTAGGCACTGGTCGTATTAAGAAGGTCTTTACAGACGACATCGATATGATAGAGTTACTGCTTGCTCATGCTATTCCAGAGGGAATTGCAAATATTGTTGTGCCACTTCTAATCATTGTCCTTATGTTTATTGGAGATTTTAGACTTGGACTTTTATCACTTGTTCCACTTGTAGTTGGCATGTTTGCCATGAGCATGATGATGAAACAAGGTTACTCAAAGATGAATGCCTACTACGAATCAGCGGCAAAGATGAACAACACAATTATTGAATACGTAAATGGTATGGAAGTTGTAAAGGTATTCAATAAGGATGGAGATTCATACAAGAAGTTTGGGGAAGTGGTTAGAAATTATCGCGATTTCACCATTGCCTGGTACAAGGCCTGCTGGCCATGGATGGCAATGTATTCAAGCGTTCTTCCTTGTCTTACGCTTTTAATTCTTCCTGTTGGAGCATTATGGGTTATTACAGGAAGCCTTGCTCTTGATAAATTAATTCTAGTTATTTGTATGTCATTTGCAGTAGGACCATCTTTGTTGAAGGCGCTCAATTTTGCTGGCAAGTTCCCACAGCTTGATTATAAGATTACAGAGCTTGAAAATCTCATGGATAAACCACCTCTTAATGAGGGCAATGCACCTTTTAAAGGAACTGACAGAAATATCGTATTTGAAAATGTTAAGTTTTCTTACGAAGACAAAGAAGTATTACATGGTGTAAATCTTGAATTAAAACAGAATACTACAACGGCTCTTGTTGGAGAATCGGGAAGCGGCAAGTCTACACTGGCTAAGCTACTGGTCCATTACTATGACATAGATGGCGGACGTATAACAATCGGTGGGCAGGATATAACAGACATGTCCCTTGAGGCCTTAAACAATGAGGTATCTTACGTTTCTCAGGAGCAATTCCTTTTTAACACAACTCTCTATGAGAATATTTTGATTGGAAGACCTAATGCCTCACGGAAGGAAGTTTTGGATGCAGCCAGAAGAGCGCAGTGTGATGAATTCTTAGAGAGACTTCCAAATGGAATTGAAACTCTTGCCGGGGATGGTGGAAAGCAGCTTTCAGGTGGTGAGAGGCAGCGTATTTCTTTGGCCAGAGCAATTCTTAAAGATGCACCAATTATTGTATTGGATGAAGCTACTGCATTTATGGATCCAGAGAATGAGGAAAAATTAAATGCAGCAATTGATGAAATTACAAAAGATAAAACAGTATTTGTTATTGCCCACAGACTTTCTACAGTAAAAAATGCAGACAAGATTTGCGTTATGAAGGATGGGCAGTGTATAGCTGCTGATAAACATGATAAATTGCTTGAAAGCTGCCCAGAGTACAAGAAATTCTGGGATGCATCAGTAAGTGCAAGCACATGGAAGATTAAGGGGGAAAAGGCATGTTAAAGATATTACATAGAATAGTTGCTATGACAGGAAAATATAGCAGTCGAATAAGAGCCTCATACATAACATCATTTATCAAAGGAATAATGATGAAAGTACCTCTTTTCCTAAGCTTTTTTGCTATCAGCTTTTTCATGGAAGGCGCTATGGATAAGAGAAAATGCTTGTATCTGGGAATTGGAATTGTTGTAAGTATTGTGCTTGAAGCAGTATTTGAGCATATAACAAATGTACTCCAATCGGCAACAGGCTACATGGTGTTTGCGGACATGAGAATGAGACTCGGCGACCATTTGAGAAAGCTTCCTATGGGATATTTCACAGAAGGAAATATTGGAAAAATAAGCGCAGTTCTTTCAACGGATATGGTTTTCATTGAAGAAAATTGTATGGGTGTTTTATCAGAATTGGTATCATTTATTATTTCCCAGGGAATAATGGTTGTAATGATGTTTGTGATGGATTTTAGACTTGGGTTACTATCAGTGCTCATTGTTGGGGCATTTATAGTTGTAGGAAACTTAATGCTTAAAACTACTTTGAAGCACTCTGTTATCAAACAAGAAGGTGCAGAGTCCCTTACAGAGGAGGTTCTTGATTTTGCAGAAGGTATAGGAATTATTAAGTCCTTCAACATGCTTGGTGACAAGTCTAAGCGACTTTCAGATGAATTTGAAAAAAGCTGTAGAGAAAGCATTGGTTTTGAAGTTGCATATGGGCCATGGGCAAGAGCGCTTTATCTTACATTTGGAATAGGAACATCTCTCATACTTGCTTTAGCAGGAATCCTATATTCAGGAGGAGAAATATCAGCAGAATATATGATGGGAATGGTGTTATTTCTTTTCGATATTTTTGTTTCAATCAAGAGTTACTATGGACAGATGGCGCGTCTTACCGTAACAAATGCAAGTCTTGATAGAATAGAGGAGGTATTTGCGGCAGAAGAACTTAAGGATAGTGGTAAGGAAATTTTATCTGATAAGGTTAAGGCACAGGATGAAGAAGCAGAGATAGAATACAATGGTGTAAACTTCGGCTATACCCAAAAGGATGTACTCAAAAATGTATCATTTAAAGTAAAGAAGGGTGAGATGACAGCCTTGGTTGGGCCATCCGGCGGAGGAAAGTCAACAATAGCATCTCTTCTTGCAAGATTCTGGGACATCAAGGAGGGAAGCATTTCTGTTAGAGGCAAAGATATAAAAAATGTGTCTCTTGGTAGTCTGATGGATCAGATTAGTATGGTGTTCCAGCGAGTTTATCTTTTCCAGGATACTGTATATAACAATATCGCTATAGGAAGACCTGACGCCACAAAAGAGGAAGTAATTGAGGCTGCAAAAAAGGCTAGATGCTATGACTTTATAATGGAGCTACCTGAGGGATTTGATACAGTAATTGGTGAAGGTGGAGCATCCCTTTCCGGTGGTGAAAAGCAGAGAATTTCTATTGCAAGATGTATTCTCAAAGATTCTCCAATAGTAATTCTAGATGAGGCTACAGCAAGTGTAGATGCAGATAATGAAAGAGCTATTCAAGAGGCAATATCAGAGCTTTGCAAGGATAAGACACTTCTCGTTATAGCCCATAGACTAAAGACAATAAAGGACGCAGATCAAATCCTTGTTGTATCTGATGGTGAAATCATAGAAAGAGGAAACCATGATTCTTTGATACAACAAGATGGAGTATACACCCGTATGGTTTCACTACAAGCATAGTGGAGTGGACCAGGGGGACGGGGTTAGTGGGTCATTTTCAAGAGAATTGTCAGAAAATGGCCCACTAACCCCGTCCCCCTGGTCCATCTTTTTTTATTGATAATTTTTATTGCGTATATTTATTGACAAAATAAGTGAGTTAGTGTACTTTATACGAGGTTAGTATAAGCTAACAGAAATTAGAAAAGGCTATAGGCGGTAAGTATTTTGAAAGCTGTAAAAATAAACCCGATTGTTTTAATCATCATAAATATAATAGCACCATCCATGTATATATTTATGAGTGGTAAGTATTTGCAAATCTACCTTTTGGCATTTGCATCTGCGCTGTTTATCTTAATGGGAAGATTTAAAAGATTAGCAGGATTTTGGGTTGTATATGCTCTGATGATGGGACTTTACTATTTGACAATGCAGAGTAAAGGAACAGAGTTTTTAGGACTTTTTATAATTGTCATAGTTCAATCGGTTCCATGCATAGCGCTGGCTACTATTTTAGTGACAAAGTACAATTCGGCTCAGCTGCTTTCGGCTCTTGAGACAATGCACATTCCGAGAGTTTTGGTGGTGGCAGTTACTATCACCCTTAAATATATTCCTACATTTAGAAGAGAGTTTTCATACATAACAGAATCAATGAGACTTCGAGGAATAGGGTTCACATGGAAACAGCCTGTGAAAAGTTTTCAGTATTTTATAGTTCCTCAGCTGTTTCGATGCGCTGCTCTTGCAGAGGAAGTTACGGCGGCAGGCCTGGTAAAAGGTATAGATGCTCCTATGAGAAGAACATCTTATTACGAGGAAAAAGTCACATTTATTGATGCGTTAGTTCTTATAGTATTCGTCGCAGGACTAGCTGGAGGTTTTGTATGGAAGCAAATGTTATAAAAGCAGATGATTTGAGTTTTTGTTATGAGGAATCATCAGAAGGTATTAGCGATATTAGCTTTACCATTGACGAGGGAGAAATAGTTCTATTAACCGGCAATAGCGGTAGCGGTAAATCTACGCTCTTAAAATGTCTAAACGGTCTTATTCCTTCAGTTACAGAAGGAGAGATGAAGGGACTTCTCTCTATCGAGGGTGAAAATTACAGTGATTTAAAAATGCATCAGCTAAATCAATTGATTGGCTCTGTATTCCAAAATCCTCGCTCTCAGTTTTTTACAGACAATACTACGGCTGAACTAGTTTTTCCTATGGAGAATTATGGATTCTCCCCTGAAGATATGCGAGCAAGGCTTGAAAGCTTGAAAAATACATTTGGCTTGGATGATTTGTTAGATAGAGATATTTTTTCTTTATCAAGTGGAGAAAGACAACTTATAGCTCTTGCCTCTGCTGTTACCATGAAACAAAAAGTGCTTTTGTTCGACGAACCTTCCGCGAATTTAGATTACGGTAACGCCATGAAGCTTGGAAGAATTCTAAAAAAGCTTCGAGACAAGGGCTATACAGTTATAGTTGCAGACCATAGATTTTATTATTTGAGTGGTGTTATTGACAAAGTGCTTTTTATGGATGATGGAAAGCTTGTGATTTGCAACAGCGAGGATGAATTCAAGCAGGGTTCATACAACACAAGAAGCTTTGATATTTTTTCTATCAACATACCTTTTTCAGAGAAGGCATCTCAAGAAAAGACTGTGGCAAGACTAGAAAATGTTTGCTATAAAGACATCTTAAAAGGCGTAAATCTTTCCTTGAACAAAGGTGAGATTACAGTGCTAGTAGGAAATAATGGGGCAGGCAAAACAACTATAGCAAAGACTCTATGTAAGAGTATCAAGCCTGACAGTGGCAAGGTTGATATAGATGGACTTCCATTTTTTATTATGCAAGATCCTGACTACCAGCTATTTGGTACATCGGTGGAAAATGAGCTTGAGCTTGTGAAAAAAGACCCAAAGGCCATAGATGAAATTCTAGAGTATTTAGGGCTTTCAAAATATAAATATAAGCATCCATTTGATTTGAGTGGTGGACAAAAACAGAGACTTCAGATTGGAATGGGCATGCTATGTGACAGAGAATTAATCGTTTTTGATGAGCCTACAAGTGGACTTGACGTATACTCCATGCTCAATGTTTCTAAAGAGATAAAAAAGCTAAAAGAAAAAGCTGGAATACTTGTAATATCCCACGACTATGAATTTATCCGTCACGTGGCAAATAGAATCGTATACCTGAATGACGGTGTGATTGAAAAAGATTTTATTTTGGACGAGAGTACCTTGTCTGAATTAAATAATATTTTTATGCAAATGCAGGAGGAAGAATAATATGAAAATGCTCAAAATCAAAGATGTTGTAATGATTGCATTACTTACAGCATTGTACTTCATTATTTACAACATTGGTGGAATGGCTGCTATGGTATTTGGACCTTTTGGTCACGCTATTAGTCCAGGAATTTGCGGATTATTATGTGGCGTTGTTATGTATTTTGTAAGCAGAAAGGTTGGAAAGTTCCTTCAGTTTACATTGATGCAGGCAATTGTAATGATTCTTTTTAGCATCATGGGTGCAGGCTATATTCCATGGGTTATCACATCTATGGTAGCTGCAGTTATCGCCGATATAATTGCATCTCGCGAGGCAAAGCCAGCTGTATGGAAGCTTGCTGTTGCATCAGGTGTGTTCCATGTGGGACAGGCTCTCGGCTCAATCATCCCTTCAATGTTCTTTATGGAGAGCTACAAGGAAGACTGGATTGCAAGAGGCCAGACTCCAGAGCAGATGGACGCCATGATTAAGTGTGCAACAGGTGTTATGGGTGTACTTGCAGTTGTTGTAGTATTCGTACTTGCTTTTGCAGGTATCTTTGTAGGACACGCAATCCTTAAAAAGCATTTTGCTAAGAAGGAATTACAGGCAGCGTAAAAATTTTCCCCTAAAGAGAATAGTTGCTCTTTAGGGGAATTTTAAAATTTTTTAAAGCAATGAAACGGTGTTTCAATGGAGAATAGTTATGAATTTATCTATTAAACAAGAACTGGAAGCTCGCTATGAAAAGGAAGTGTGGATAGATACCACTCTTGGAGAAGCCTTAGAAAACTGGGCTGAAAAATACCAGGATAAGGTAGCAGTCACATTTGACCAAGTGGATTATTCCTACGAAGATTTAAATGAAAAGGCAAGTAGAGCTGCAAATGGACTGCTGAAAATGGGATTCAAGCCAGGAGAACACATAGTGGTTCAACTTCCAAATTCTTACGAATTCATAGCCCTTGTCTTTGGAATGTTTAAGGCGGGAATTATTCCGATTTTCGCCCTTCCTGCTCAGAGGAAAAATGAGATATATGGAATTCTCAAAAATGCAGATGCTACTGGATACGTAATAGCGGATTCATTTATGGGATTTGACTATTTAAGCCTAGCAGATGAAGTGATAGAGATGGGCTATGAGGGAAAAGTTCTGGTTTCAGGAGACTGTAAATCATTTCTTTCCACTGAAGATTTGTACAGAGAAAGCGCTGACGTGCTGGTAGAGAATATATCCCCTAGTTCTGTGGCGTTATATCTTTTGTCAGGTGGAACTACAGGAATACCAAAGCTTATTCCTAGACGACACGGGGATTACCTTTACATGGCAAGTCAGGTGGCAAAAAGATGCGAGCTAGATGAAGAAAGCGTGTATCTTGTTTCCCTTCCTGTTGAGCACAATTTCCCATGGGGGTGCCCTGGAGTTATCGGAACCCTTTTGACAGGTGGTCGAGTTGTAATCGCTTCTGTTTCAAGTCCTGATGAAATTCTAGGTCTTATTGAAGATGAGGGAGTTACTATAACAGCTCTTGTTCCTGTCCTTGCTAATATGTGCATCGATTTACTTGAGTACGACGATTTTGATTTATCCACACTTAAGGTTGTTCAAATCGGCGGCTCAGTTCTTGATCCAAACTTGGCTATGAGAATTGAGGAAAGTTTTGAATGTACATTACAGCAGGTATTTGGAATTGCAGAAGGATTAATCTGTACAACAAAACTTGAGGATGATGATGAAACCAGATTTTACAAGCAGGGCACACCGGTATCCAGCTATGATGAGCCTCGAATTGTAGATGAAGAGGGAAGAGATCTGCCGGCAGGAGAGTTCGGTCATTTGATTACTCGCGGTCCTTACACTATTTACAGTTATTTCAAGGGTGCCAAAGAGTGTGTAGATGAGCAGTGCTATTTCCTTACAGGTGACAGGGCTAGATTCTGCGAGGATGGAAACATCCAGGTAGTTGGTCGCCTTATGGAAATGATTAACAGAGCTGGAGAAAAAATAGACCCAACAGAACTTGAAGACATGCTTGTATCTCATCCGGAAATCGAGGATGTGCAGGTTGTTGGAATCAAGGATGACAATCTAGGTGAAAAGATATGCGTGTTTATCAGGGATGATGAAGAGTCGTTAAAGCTTAATGAAATCAGAGAATTCTTGATAGCTAATAAGGTGGCGGCCTTTAAGCTTCCAGATCAAATCAAGTATGTTTCTGATTGGCCACTTACAAATGTGGGCAAAATCAATCGCAAAGAACTTAAGAAAATGGGAGAAATAATATGAGCAAAGATGTAAAGAATGAGGCTATAGAGTTTATAAGACAAGAGTTAGCTAAGCAAATGTCGGGCGCTTCATTTTCTGATTCTGATAACCTTGTTCAATTTGGTCTTAGCTCAATTATGGTAATGCAAATTTCCAGCCGTCTACGTAAATACGGATTGAGAATTCCATTTGCAAAGCTTTTTGCCACTCCAAATGTAGATGCCTGGATAAAGCTGATTGAATCTGCAGAAGTAAAAACTAAAAAGAGAGACAAAACCAATGAATCTACAGAAGCAGACAATAGCCCATTTCGATTGACAGATGTTCAGTATGCATATCTTGCTGGGCGAGATGAGGAGAGAACTCTTGGAAAAGTTTCTTGCCACGCATATATGGAATTTGATGGCCGGGATATTGATGCTGCAAGACTTGAGGATGCATGGAACATGGTCCAAAACAAACATCCAATGCTTAGAGCAAAATTCTCAGAGGATGGCATGCAGCAGTTTATGGAAGCTCCTTATTCAAAGGAGATAACAGTTGTTGATTGTACCAAGGCCTCTGATGATGAGATTGAAAAGCAGATAAACAGCCTGCGAGAGTCTAGAAGTCATAGAAAGCTAAAAGTTGCCCTTGGTCAGGTGGCAGGACTTGCCCTTATAAAACTTCCTGACGGTAAATCAAAGATGATTTTAGATGTAGATTTACTAGTTGCCGATGTGGCCAGTATAGGAATTATTTTAGATGATTTGGCCGTGGCTTATGAATCAGGAAAGCTTACGCCTTTAGGAAGCTATAATTTCAAAAATTATTTGGCAGACCAGGCAAACATAGACAGCCAAAAACGCCAGGAGGATATAGAGTTTTGGAAAGGCAAAGTGGATAACATGCCAGAATGTACTCCAAACCTACATCTTAAGGTGGAGCCTGAAAAGCTTGAAACTCAGAAATTTGAGAGAAAACAAAAGGATATCCAGGCTGATTGTTGGAGCAAAATCAAATCTATAGCCGCAAAATATGAAATTACTCCATCGATGGTGCTTTTAACGGCATACTGTCTGGTTGTTGAAAGATGGTGTAATCAGGAATCCTTTTTTGTAAATCTTCCTTTGTTTGATAGAAAAATGGAGGATGAGAATGTAGAAAAAATGGTGGCAGATTTCACTAATCTACTTCTTGTTGACTATTGCAGAAAAGCTGGGGAGACATTTCTTGATACGTCTATACGGATTAAGAAAACATTTCTTGAGAACATGAGCCATGATTCATGCTCAGGAGTTGAGGTCCAGCGAATGGTGCAAAAGAAAAATGGAAACATGAATATTGTTGCACCTGTTGTTTTTGCCTGCAATATCGATGCTTCAATTGAGACAGCAAATTCCAGAAGAGTTTTTTCTGATATGAGCTATATGATTTCCCAGACTCCTCAGGTGTGGCTTGACTTTCAGATGTATGAAAGAGACGGCATGCTTAAAATATGCTGGGATTCTGTAGTGGGACTTTTTGAAGAATCAATGCTTGAAGATATGCAACAGGCTCTTGTAAATCTTCTTACAAAGCTAACGGATGAAAGTCAGTGGAAGGAAGTTCACGACCTTCTTCCAGAATATCAGCTTGGTTTCTATGAAAAAGAAATCGAGAATGTGAAAGCGTACCTTGCAAAAGACAAGAGCTTAATTACGGATGTAATGAGTGCATGTCTTGAGGCGCCAGATAGCATTGCTCTTATTGATGCCATAGATGATAAAAAGGTTACCTACAGAGGCCTGCTTGAAAATGCCTCTAAGGTGGCAAATTATCTAAAAGAAAATGGTGTTAAACCAAGAGATTATGTAGGTGTGAGAATACCACGCTCGCTAGAGCAGATTTATTGCTGCATGGGTGTTTTGATGGCGGGAGCCTGCTATGTGCCTATAGGAGCGGCTCAGCCAAAGGAGCGAATCAAGCAGCTTTCATCCCAAATTGATTTAGCCGTTGTGATTGAGGATTACTCACAGGTTAATTCAAGAGAAAATAGTCTTGATGCATACATAAACTCAGGCGAGGATAGCGCCTATATCATAATGACATCAGGTAGCACCGGTGTTCCAAAATGCGTTGAGATTTCTCACAAAAGCGCTATGAATACAATCGATGAGGTTACAAGACTTGCAAATGTGGACAGTAATTCTGTTGCTTTGGCGGTTGCTTCCTTTGACTTTGATTTATCCGTTTATGACATGTTTGGAATACTTGGAGCAGGCGGAACACTAGTTGTATTAGATGAAGAGAATGCTAAGAATCCAGAAAAGTGGGCTCAGGCCATAGAAAATTACGGGGTCAATCTATGGAACTCAACTCCAATGGCTTTTGATATGTGTGTTACTTATTTTGAAAGCTTAGGAGAGCCGCTTAGTGTGGATACAGCTTTACTTTCAGGTGACTGGATTCCACTTGATTTAACAAGTAGATTTAGGAAGCTAAATTCCGACGGAAAAGTCATTGCTATGGGTGGCGCTACAGAGGCTGCTATTTGGTCAAATTATCTTTTTGTTCCAGATACTATTCCTGATGAATGGAAGTCTATTCCATATGGTAGACCTCTTGCTGGTCAGACCTATCGAGTGGTAGATGAGCTGGGAAGAATTTGTCCATTTTATGTGGCAGGCGAATTATGGATTGGCGGTCACGGTGTGGCAAAGGGCTATAAGGGTGATGAAAATCTTACTAGTCAGAAATTTATAGAGGATGAGATTTCTTGGTATAGAACAGGTGACCAGGGAATGATTTGGGATGATGAGTCTATTGAGTTCTTAGGACGCAAGGATCATCAGGTAAAAATCAAAGGCTACCGTATCGAGATTGGCGAGGTAGAAAGCGGCATAAACAGAATTGATTACATCAAAAACGCTGTAGTCTGCATAATTGATGAAACAAAGAGAAAGAGACTGGCAGCGGCAGTGGCTATAGATGAGAATCAGTTGCCAAAAAGCGATTTCGATGAAGAAAAGCTGGTGGCGGATATAGAAAACTATATTCCAAATTATATGGTTCCAGAAATATTCAAGCTGATGGATTCGATTCCAGTAACAGCCAATGGAAAGCCAGATAGAAAAGCTATTAAACAGCTTATTGAGGATGAACTTGTGGGAGAGTCTTTTGTGGCTCCACAGGGAGATATCGAAAAGGCCATATATAAAGTTTGGTCTGAAGTACTTGAGATTAAAGAAATATCTCGAGAAGACAATTATTTTTCAATTGGTGGCGACAGTTTAAAAGCTGTTTCCATAGTTTCAAAATTGAAAAAAGAGGTTGACCCAAGTATTAAGTGGACAACCAACATGCTATACAAATCTCCAACAATCAAAGCACTTGGCCAAATCGTAGAGGCCAACATGGAAGAAATGGAGGAGGATGTTATTTAGGCATCTAGTAGACACTTATTAATTTGCAACATGAGGTGAATAATGGAAAAGCTAGATTTAACCAAAGAGATTAAAGAACTAGAGTTGAAGAATATCCATATTTGGTGCGAGGATAATCAATTGAAATTCAAAGCGCCAAAGGGTGCAGTTACACCAGAGATAAAAGAGTTTTTGATTAATCGAAAAGAAGATTTCATTGTATTTTTAAATAACAATAATAAGCTTCTTACTTTTTCAGAGGATGAGGGAGCAAGATATGAAAAGTTCCCACTTAATGATATTCAAAATTCATATGTAATGGGACGTAGCAATACCTACGAGTTAGGTGGAGTTGCCTGCCATGGATACCTAGAAGTAGAGTTCGATGAAGAAATTGATCCAAAGCTTTTAGAGCGAGCATGGAACAAAGTAATTGCAAAGCACGACATGCTAAGAGCAATTGTATTTGATGTAGGTTATCAGATTATTCAGGAATCTGTTCCTTATGTGGATGTTAAATGCATTGATTTAAATAATGGAGCAGATAAATCAGAAGTTGAAGCCTTAAGAGCTGAGCTTTGTGACAAGCAGTATGAGCTTGGAAAATGGCCAATGTGTGATTTGGCAGTATCCCTTGAGGGAAAGAAGAGTATTGTTTACTTTTCACTTGATATGTTGATTGCTGATTTCTTAAGCATGAACTTAATCCTTAATGACTTAGAGAAATACTATCGCGATATCGATGCTCCTATGGATAAGACTATTAGATATCGAGATGTGATTTTATATCAGGATAGATTAAAGAAGATAACTAGTCCTGCAAAACGTGAAGCAGAAAATTATTGGGAAGCAAAGCTTCCTACTATGGGAGAGGCAGCGGATATTCCAGTTATTAAAAAGATTGGAATCGAAACAAGCAGCTTTACACAGAAAAAAGTTTTCTTTGAAAGAGAAAAATGGGAAAAGCTTTGCAAAGTGGCAAAGGATAATCAGGTTACAGCATCTGTTCTTGTACTTTCAGTCCTTTCTGAGGTGGTAGCTAGATGGTCAGGAAATGATAAATTCTGTATCAACTCCACCATGTTTACCCGTCCACTTGAGGTGGAAGGTGTAAATGATGTTGTTGGTGATTTCACAGATGTAAATATTACTTCAATCGACATTGACCACAGCAAGACATTTTTAGAGCGTGTTCAGAAGATTCAAAATGATTTGTGGGATGATTTGGAGCACAACCAGATTTCTGGTGTTGAGGTTCTTCGTCGACTTACAAAATACAAAAAGAAAAATGTCATTATCCCCGTGGTATTCACAAGTACGCTTGGACTTGCTAGCTCTGATGACGCCACAGTAAAGCGAAATGTCATTTACAAGATTAGTCAGACTCCACAGGTTTACATTGATTGCCAGGCTTGCGATGAAAATGGCGGCGCAAAGGTAAACTGGGATGTAAGAGATGGCGTGTTTGATGAGGACTTAATTGATCAGATGTTTGAAAGTTTCAAGCAGATTTTGATTGATTTTGTAGATAACACAGATGCCCTTCTTGAGAAGAAGGAGCCAATTGAATTAAGTGCAGAAAGTCTTAAGGCAAGAAATGAGGCCAACTCATTTGTAAAAGAATATGCACCAGAAATGATGCAGGATGGATTTTTAAATTCTCTTAATAATCATCCTGACAAGATAGCTCTCAGTACAGATGAAACACACCTTTCATACAAGGAGCTTTCTAGATATGTACAGACTGTAGCGGAGGTGTTAAAGGAAAATGGCATTCAACCTGGCGATAAGATTGGTATTGATATTGACAAAAGCCATTATCAAGTTGCTGCAGTTCTTGCAACACTTATTTGCAACGGTACATACGTGCCTATCGATGTAAGACAGCCAAAGGCTAGAAAAAATAAGATTACCAATTCAGCAAATATCAAGGTTGTTCTTACAGATTCTGATTCAGATACATATGAGAATTGTAAGAGTGTAAATGTAAAGAATCTTACACTTTCAATGAATGATTTGGATGTAAGCGGACAGGTTACAGATTATGACCGCTTGGCATACATCATATTTACATCAGGTACAACAGGTGAGCCAAAGGGCGTTTGTATCACACATAGAGCAGCTATGAATACTATCTGTGATGTAAATGATAGATACGAACTTGGCGAGGAAGATGTATATCTTGGACTTGCAAATCTTTCATTTGACTTATCAGTGTTTGATATTTTCAGCAGCTTTAAGGTGGGAGGAATGCTTGTGCTTCCTACATCATCAAAGATTGCTGACCCAGGATATTTATATGACCTGATGCTTCTTAGACGTGTAAGCTTCATAAATGCAGTTCCAGCCCAGATTCAGATGATTGTAAATTATGTTGAATCAGCTAAATCTATCAAGAAGTCAAGCTGGCTTAGAACTGTAATTATGTCGGGAGATTGGATTCCAGTAAATCTTCCAAAACGTATATACGAATTCTTTGAGAATGTAAGAGTAGTGAGCAAGGGTGGAGCCACAGAGGCATCTATCTGGTCTATCTACTATGACATCAAGCCAGGGGAGACATTTGAAAAGAGTGTTCCTTACGGCAAGCCAATGGCAAATCAAAAGTTCTTTGTTTTAAATGAAAGCTTAGTACCATGTCCTGATTATGTAACAGGAAATCTCTATATCGGAGGTATTGGTCTTTCAGCGGGATATTTAAATGACAAAGAAATGAACGATGCAAAATTTGTGTCACTTCCAGAGAATGGTGAGAGAATCTATAGAACAGGCGATAGAGGCTACTACAGACCTGATGGAAATATAATTTTCATGGGCCGTGAGGTAGGCGATGAGCAGGTTAAGATTCACGGACACAGAATTGAGCTTGCAGAGATTCGTTCAGCACTTACAGAGTGTACTGGTGTTGATAGCGCTGTTACATTCACAACAGGTGAGAAGGCTGAGGAGCTGAAAATTGCTGCAGCAGTTACACCTAGAAGAAAAGCAGCTGCTACAGAGTACACAGTAGATGAGGCAGAGCAGAATTGGTCAAATGAATGCGCTAAAAAGTGCGAGGAGTTTATCGA
The DNA here is from genome assembly GCF_900101325.1 of Pseudobutyrivibrio sp. AR14. Lineage (NCBI taxonomy): Bacteria > Bacillati > Bacillota > Clostridia > Lachnospirales > Lachnospiraceae > Pseudobutyrivibrio > Pseudobutyrivibrio sp. AR14. The sequence goes on along the minus strand of NZ_FMUY01000004.1, from coordinate 23,655 downwards.
TGGCGACTTGCTTGAGGCTTGGACAAAGAAGTCTGAGGAAGTGGTTGTAGGTGATATCTATAACACATTTGTATATTACAAGCTTTTTGATGAGCTGGGAAAGAAGGCATCTTTTGATGATGTAGTAAATACAATCGGCGTTCCAGAAAAGCTCTACAAGCTTACAAAGCGTTGGTTAAACGTACTTGTAGAAAAGGGCGTTTTAGCTGAAGAGGATGGCCAGTATTATCTCATTGAAAACAATGTGGAGCTTGATAGCAAAAAGCTTTGGGAAGAATTTGCTCAGGCAGAGGCAGACTTTGAATACAGCAAGGAGTTCTTCAAGTACTTAAAGATGTCTAGTGACGTGCTCCCAGAGATGATTAGAGGAGATGAGAATCCTCTTAACATTCTCTTCCCTAAGGGAGATGTGGGACCTGCCATGGCATCTTACCATGACAACAAAATTAATAGAGTTCAAAACGGTATTGCAAAGACTGAGATTATTAATCTGGCAAAGCGTTCATATGCTGAGAATCCAGAAAAGACATTTAGAATTTTAGAGGTTGGAGCAGGTGTAGGTGGAACAACACTTGATTTGATTCCAGAGTTAGACGGTCTTAATGTAGAGTATCACTTTACTGATTTGTCTACATTCTTCTTAAATAACGCCAAGATCAACTTTAAGGATTATGACTTCCTTAAGTATGGAATTTTTGATATTAATCAGGATTTCTCAGAGCAGGGATACGATGCATTTTCATTTGACGTAATACTTTGTGCAAACGTGCTTCACAATGCAAAAAATATTCACTGGGTACTTGATAACCTTAAAAATATGCTTGTTGATGGCGGTATCATGACAGTCCTTGAGGAGACTAGAGTAAGCTACATTCTTCTTACTTCTATGGAGTTCAAGGATGGTCTTACTGGATTTGAGGATGAGCGTGCAATTGAAGACCAGACATTCTTTACAAGAACACAGTGGGAGAACAACTTTGCTGGCGCTGGTGGAAATATTGTATTTGAATTCCCAAGCAAACAGTCAAAGCTTGATATCACAGGACAGACAGTATATGTAGTCAGATATCAAAGTGAGTATGAGCAGCTTGATAAGAAAAAGGTGCTTAAGGAACTTTCTGAGAAGGTGTCTCCTTATATGATGCCAAGCAACTTGCTGGTACTTTCTGAGCTTCCACTTACTGCAAACAAAAAGGTGGATACAAAGAAGATTAAGAGTCTTCTTGAAGTGGTAGATGCCACAGGAGACGATGCCTTTGTTACAAAGGAAATGCCAGAGACAGACCTTGAGAAAAAGGTAGCTGCAGTTTGGGCAAGAGAATTAAAAATATCTGATGTGGGAAGAAATGATAATTTCTATGACATTGGTGGTGACTCACTTTTAATTGCTCAGGTTGTAGGAAAGATGGTAGAGGAAATCGAAGAGGCAAAGGACTGGGAGTGGAGTTCACTTCTTACTGAGATGATGCAGCATCCAACAGTAAAAGAAATCTCTATTCAGATAGAGAAGTTCTTAAGCTCAAGAGATGAATTCGTAGATCCATCCCTTATCAAGATTAAGGAAAGCAAGAAGGAAAATGCCCAGTCTGTTGCAAAGGTACTTTTCCATGCTGGTACTGGTACATTATCCGCATATACGGAATTCATGACTTTACTTGAGCAGGATAGCAAGGATGATGAAGCGGTACTTGGTTTCTCATTTGGTAATGAGGCAGAGTACGTTTCAATCAACACTCCAGATACATTTAAGGTACTTGGAAAGAAGTATGGCGAGATTCTTAGAAAGCTAGGATATAAAAATTACGTGCTTATTGGCCACTGTGTAGGTGGACTTATCGCACTTGAGTCAGCTCAGTATCTTAAGGATAACGGACTTAGCGTTTCTGATGTAACACTCATCAGTGCAACAATTCAGAAGAACAAGGCACAGACAGCCTTTGGTGGACTTAACGATGAAATCTACTACAAGGCTCTTCGAACAAGTCTTGATAATGAGCTTCTTTTGGAGAGAACATTTGCAAAGCTTATCAATGCAAATGAGCTAAAGGCTGGATATACAATTCCTGAGGAAAAGATGCAGGAAGTTATTCAGTACATCGTTAAGGAATTAGATGCCAATGTTTCTGCTGATACACTTTGTGCATTAGATGGAGAATACAAGGAAGTTGGAGATGAGTTTAGACGACTTGCAAGTAAGCCTCTTTCTGAGAGATTAAATAATTTGTACTCTGCTATTGAACGCTCTGACTCTGAGCTTATGGAACATGAGAGAAAGTTACTGAATACCCTCTTTAACATTTTCTCGCAAAACTTTGGCTGTGTAGCTTTCCATGTTCCAAGAGAGTACACAGGATTCGTTAGAATTTTCTCCTGCGAGATACAAGGGGCAAGCTTCTACCAGGAATTCTTCGGAGAAGACTATGAGACCTGGAAGCAGTACATCAAGGGCGAGCATACATTTGAGCTTATTAAGGGTCAGCACTTTGATTGTATCGTAGGAGAAAATCTAAATAAAAACATTGATAGAATTTTAGATTTTAAATTAGAGGACTAAATGGAGGTGCACTTTGAATACTATAGGAATTCTTGGTGCCACTGGAGCTATTGGAAGTAGAACTCTTAAACTTTTGCAGGGAAAATACAAACTTAGAGCTTCGTATTTACGTAATGAAAGACAGTCCACAGAGGATTGTGAATACATGCGAGTAGATGTCTCTAAGGAAGAGGACCTGCGAAAGTTTATGGATGGTCTTAGCGCAGTTATTAACTGCGCTGGGGCGTCCTACTTAAATGGCGAAAGGGTATCAAAAATAGCTGGAGAACTTAAGATTCCATATATAGATCCATCTGGGGAAACCTTTTTGGAGGACAAGCTGGAGGAACTTAAGAAAGACAATATTTTTGTTTTATCTAGTGGATATTTTCCAGGCCTTACAGGAGTGCTTATGCGAAATACTTGTGAGGGCTTTGATGAACCATTATCAATCAGTGGCTATAGCGTAAGTGAGGAGATTCCATCTCAATCAGCGATAGAGGATTTCATTCTCACAAACCTTTCTGGCTTTGGTGTTACAGGAAGCTACTACGAGGATGGCCAGATTAAAAGAGATGACACTCCAGTTGTGGAGATAATTCAAAATATGCCATATCAGCTTACAAATTATCTTTCTGTGGAGGCTGAGCATATTGCAAGAGAATTTAACCTTAAAAAGGCTAATTGGTATAACGCATCCTTTGGGGAGGAGATAATAGGTAAATTGCAGCAGGCAATTATTGAATTCCGCCAGGGAAGTGATAGATACAAGGAAACTATAAAAGAGGTTCCAAAGCTTTTTGAAGAAAAGCTTAAAGATATAGAGGGCTATACATACATCTATGTAGAAGGCCAGGGAACAAAAAACGGTATGTTATATTCAAGCAAGTCTAGTGTGAAATGTAGCTGCAGCAGTGAGCTTAGTGCTCTTATTGCAGCAAGCACTGCCGAGTTTGTTTTAAATAATAAAGTCGACCCGGGAATTCATTATGCAATGGATTTACTTAAGCCAGAAGATGTTATCGCAAGGCTTGAAGACTTAAATGTTGAATATAAACATAGAGAATCTTTAGAGCAGATTTTTGAAGTAGGGAAGGAGGATAGCTTTGAAGAATACGAAGAGGGCGTTATATAACGTTCATATTTTGGGAGACAAAAACGCTCCCAAAATCCTGCTTGTGCATGGGGCAGGATTTTACTGGGAAACATGTTTCAAACCATTTATCGATGAGTTCAAGGATAATTATTGCTTGATTATTCCTGAACTTGAGGGCCATAGCAAGGAGGACCCATCCTACATGAAATCAATTTCTGGTACAGCTCAGTTGATTTCTAATGAACTATTAGAGGTGGGAATCAATCAGATTGATGTGGCTTATGGAATTTCCCTTGGAGCATCAATTGTATGCGAGATTGGGCTACAGAAAAAGGTCAAGATTGACAAGATGATTCTGGACAGTGGCCAGTACATTTCCATGGGAGAAATGACAGATCAGTATTCGAACTTTATGGCTGATGCGTTTATCGCTTTGGAGCAGGGAGTACATTTTAACTCTCCTGTAAAAGAAAGTATGGGATACGAGAACAATGAGGATGTAAAGGCACTTCAGCCACTTTTAGGTGAAGGAATCTCAAGAGAGACACTTTACAACACATTTAAGGCTGTATATGAGTACGATGTGAGAAATGCTACTGAAAAGTTAGATAGTTCAGTTGTAATTATGTATGGTACTAATGAAATTTACGCACCTCAATCCACACCAGTTGTTTCATCGATTTGCATTAACGCACCACTGGAAGTGACTATTGAAGATTGTGGACACGCCCAGGCTTTATCAGAAAAACCTGAGGAGATTATGGGTGTAATTAAAAACTGCCTATAAAAGTAAGGCCCCTTGAAAAAGCAAGTGGAACAACGATATACTATGTCGTGAATAAAACGCTGTTTTAATGGAGGGACATTATGGCACTTTGGGTAGAAGAGGCAACTGAAAATATTTTAAAAGCTGCAAAAGCTGAGTTTATGGAATGTGGTTTTTTAAACGCATCTCTTAGGACAATTGCAGCAAATGCAAAGACTAGCCCTAGATCTATATATACGAGATTTTCTAACAAGGAAGAGCTTTTTGCCTTCTTTGTTAGTAAGCATATGGACTATTTTTATATGACATTTAAGGAATATTTAAATGGCATGTCTGGAAGGCCGGTTGCTGTGCAGATAGCTAATAGACAGGGAGAGTCAAGACACTGTTTATATGAGCTAACAGATTATTTATATGAAAACTTTGATGAGTTTTACCTTTTAATCTGTTGTTCAGAGGGAACAGAATTTGAAAATTTTATAGAAGAATTGGCTTCCATTGAAGCAAAACATACCATCAAGTTTATTAATACTATTTCGTCTAAATCAAAGGAAATTGATTATGATTTTATTCATTTTATGAGTAGGGCATTTTTCGATGGATACTTTGAGATAGTAAGGCATAGATATGACAAGAATAAGGCCATGGAATATATTGATAAGTTGATTAAATTTAATGAAGCAGGTTGGAGCCAATTCCTCTAATAATTAGGAGGATAATATGAAAAAAGATAAGAATAATGGTTTAAAGCGTTTATTATCTTTTACTGGCAATAGCAGAGGTTTACTTACTGTAGCGCAAGTTTTATCAGGAATCAGTGCAGTATTTATTATGGCACCTTTCCTTTGCGTATTTTTTGCGGCAAAAGAGTTGGTTGTAGTTTTTGCAGGTGAGACACTTAACAGTGCAGCACTTGTAGGTTGGGGAATCAAAGCTGTAGTCGCTGAGTTTATTGGGTTATTACTTTATTTCATTGCTTTGCTTTGTTCACACGTAGTAGCCTTTAGAACAGAAAAAAATCTTAAGATGGCAGCACTTCGTCATCTTTCAAAAATGCCACTTGGTTATTTCGAGGCAAATCCAAGTGGTATGCTCAGAAAAATCATTGACGATAACAGTTTCCAGACAGAGACATTTATCGCACATCAGTTGCCTGATTTAGTCGGAGCATACGTAACAATGATTGTAAGTTTGGTTGTTATGGTGGCTTTCGACTTTAGAATCGGTATTCCACTTTTCGTATTATTTGCAATTAGTTTTGTGCTTCAGGGAGCTCTTATGGGCAAGGAGAGCATGGAATTCATGAAGACATATCAGGATGCCATGGAGACTATGAACCATGAGGCAGTTGAGTATGTCCGCGGTATTTCAGTAGTTAAGGTATTTGGACAGACAGTTGAGTCATTTACCAAGTTTACAAAGGCAATTAATGACTACAAGGAAAATGCTCTTGCATATACACTTTCCTGCAGAAAGGGTATGGTAGCTTTTTCTTCACTTATTAATTCAAGCTTTTTGGTGTTAATTCCAGCAGGTGTATTGGTAGCTCTTAATACAAATGATTTGCTTGGCTTTACTCAGAAGTTCTTATTCTACTTGATTTTCACACCAGCTTGTTCAGTAATGCTTAACAAGATTATGTACATGACTAGCTACAAGATGCAGGCCGAGGAGGCAATGCGTCGTATCGATACAATCCTTACAGCTACACCTATGGAGGATGCTAGAGACCTTCAGAAGTCAGAGGGATTTGATATTGAGTTTAAGAACGTTACATTTGCATACGAGGGAGCAAATAAGAATGCAGTTGAGAACCTTAGCTTTAAGGTAAATGCAGGAGAGAGCACAGCTATTGTAGGACATTCTGGTTCTGGTAAGACTACAACAGCAAGCCTTATTCCTAGATTCTATGATGTTAATGATGGCGCCATCCTAATCGGTGGAGTGGACATCAGAAACATGAGCCAGAAGGATTTGATGGAGAAGGTTTCTTTCGTTTTCCAGAATCCAAAGCTTTTCAAGGAGTCATTGCTTGCTAATATCTGCGCAGGTCGTCCTGGTGCCACAAGAGAAGAGGCGCTTGAGGCAGCACATCTTGCACAGTGCGATGACATTTTAGCAAAATTCCCACAGGGAATTGATACTGTTGTAGGTACACAGGGCGTGTATCTCTCAGGTGGTGAGACTCAGAGAATTGCCATTGCAAGAGCTATTCTTAAGAATGCTCCAATTGTAATTTTAGATGAGGCTACCGCATATGCGGATCCAGAAAATGAAAGCCAGATTCAGGCTGCATTTAAGGAACTTGTAAAGAACAAGACAGTTATTATGATTGCTCACAGACTTTCTACTATCGTTGATGCTGACCAGATTTTAGTTATGAATGAAGGTCAATTAGTAGAGCAGGGTACACACCAGAATCTGGTGGCAGCAGATGGTGAATATGCAAAGATGTGGTCTAACTATCAGAAGACTACAAATTGGCATATTAAGAATACATCAGATGCAGAAAGTGAGGGTCAGGCATGTTAAAAAGAATATTTGCTCTTAGTGATGGTGGCGCAAAGGATTTAAAGAAGGGAATTGCAGCTACAGCTATTTATAATATTTTATTGATGTTTCCAGTTGGAATCATGATGCTTCTTGTACTTGAGATGCTTACAGGCATTGATACAGGAGTATTTGAAACTGATTTTGGAATTGGTGGATTTATTGCACTTACATTGATTATGTATGTGATTATTTTTATCTCTCAGTGGATTCAGTATGACAAGACATACACAGTTGCATACGAGGAGAGCGCAAATAGACGTCTCACTCTTGCTGAGAAAATTAGAAAGCTTCCACTTTCATTTTTCGGTGAGAAGAATCTTGCTGATTTAACAACCACAATGATGGGAGATTGTACAGCTCTTGAGCGAACATTTTCAAATGCTATTCCACTTATGCTTGGAACACTTACTATGTTTGCAATATCAGCTGTTTGCTTGATTGTGATTGATTGGAGAATGGGACTATGTATTTTAGCACCTGTTCCTGTTGCAGCACTTATTGTTATTTACGCAAGAAAGGCTCAGCAGAAGGCAGAGGCTGCAAATATGGATGCAAAGAGAACAGCCTATGATGGAGTTCAGGAATTCTTAGATACTATTCAGGAAATCAAGTCATCTTCTAGAGAAAATGAGTACTTAGGCAAGATTGATACAAAGCTTGAAAATGTAGTTAAGGCATCTTTCAAAAACGAATTAGCTCCTGGCGCTGCTACAACAACAGCTCAGTTTGTTCTTAGATTTGGTCTTGTACTTGTTCTTTTAGTTGGTGCAAAGCTTGTATCAGACGGTACACTTAGTATTCCATATTTCATTATGTATTTGATTATGGCAGGCCGTATTTACGATCCATTTAACTCATGCTTCATGCTTATGGCAGAGATTTTTTCTGCAATGGTTAGTATCAAGCGCACAAAAGAGATTGAAGCTATTCCAGAGCAGTCAGGAAGCCGTAATTGCCAGAACAATGGTTATGACATCGAGTTTAAGGATGTTGAGTTTGCTTACAATGATGAGAAAGTTTTAAAGGGTGTTTCATTTGTTGCTAAACAGGGTCAGGTTACAGCACTTGTTGGACCATCAGGTTCAGGAAAGTCTACTGTATCAAGACTTGCATCAAGATTCTGGGATGCCAACAAGGGAAAGATTACTCTTGGCGGCGTAGATGTTTCAAGTATCGACCAGGAAGTGCTTCTTAAGAATTTCTCAGTTGTTTTCCAGGATGTACTTCTTTTTGATGACACTGTCATGGAGAACATCAGACTTGGTAGAAAAGATGCTACTGACGAAGAGGTCATTGCTGCTGCTAAGGCTGCATGCTGCGAGGAATTTATAGATAAGCTTCCTGAGGGATACAACACAAGAATCGGTGAAAACGGAAGCACACTTTCAGGTGGTGAGCGCCAGAGAATTTCTATTGCCAGAGCACTTCTTAAAAATGCTCCAATTGTTCTCCTTGACGAGGCTACAGCATCAATGGATGCAGAGAGTGAGAACCTTGTTCAGGATGCGCTTTCAGTACTTCTTAAGAATAAGACTGTAATTGTAATTGCCCACAGAATGAGAACTATCGCAAATGCGGATCAGATTATAGTTCTCGATGATGGCAAGGTCGTAGAGTCAGGCAAGCCAGAGCAGCTTATCACAAGCGGTGGCTTATATTCACACATGGTAGCCCTTCAGAAAGAAGCGTAACTAATGGAAACAAAATTAATAAAAGGGCTTGAGAAAATAGAAAAGAATGACATTGTTGTTATTTGCCTCCCACATGCGGGGGGCGGAGCATCATTCTTTAATTCCTGGAGCAAATATTTAAAAAAGCCATATGTTATTTGCCCAGTGCAGCTGCCAGGACGTGAGGAGAGAATCGTTGAAAAACCAATGGAGTCAATGACAGAAATTGCCAGCCAAATAGTGGAGATTCTCATGACTCTAGAAAATGATTTTATTTTGTTTGGCCATAGCATGGGGACAAAGATGCTTTTTGAGGTAGAAAAATTACTTGAAAAGAATGGACGTATGGCAAAGCTTGCTGTAGTGTCTGCCTGCCCGCCGCCAGATAGATTAGAGTCAGAAAAAATCGCACATCTTCCGGATGACAGATTTATAGAGGCACTTTTAAATTACGATGGGATCCCTCAGGTACTACTTGAGAACAGGCAGCTGCTTGATATGTTTCTTCCTATGCTGAAAGCTGATTTTAGACTTAGCGAAGACTATGTATGCGAGGACAACACCCCAATAAAATGTCCTATATGTGCAATGGGGGCAAATCAGGATTATGACGCCTTAGAGCCTGCTATCAAGGCTTGGGCAAGTTATACTCAGGATGATTTTTCATATAGGATGTTTGAGGGTACTCACTTTTATATTAAGGAGAAAGAGCAAGAGGTGCTTAGTCAAATAAAAGAATATTTTGATAAGGTTAATTAGTCGTTTAGAAATGATTTAACGGAGGGAAAAATGAAAAAGAGTGAAGATACTAGAGAGATGTTGGTCTCTGGAAATATCGTTAGCACAATGCTGACACTTAGTATTCCAGCTATTCTTGGAATGGTTGTAATTGGTCTTTATAACTTTATGGATGCAGTATTTGTAGGGCAGATGGTTAATGCTACAGCCATGACTGCAGTAAAGGTATCCTATCCATTTACACTTTTAAATAGTGGTGTTTCTACACTAATCGGTGTGGGTTCATCATCACTTTTATCAATTGCTATTGGTAAAAAGGATAAGAAAACAATTGATGGCATCATGGGAAATCTTATGGCATTAATTGGAATTCTTTCTGTGATTGTAATGGTTGTGGGACTTGCTTTTACACCACAGCTCCTTTCACTTAGCGGTGCTAAGGGAGACATTTTAAATGAGGCAGTAAGATATCTTCGTATAGTATTCTGCGGTTCATTATTTGTTAACTTTGCCCAGTCAGCAAACATGGTAATGAGAGGCGAAGGAAAGCTTAAGAAGGCTATGACATTTATGGCAATCGGTGCCATTTTAAATATCATTCTTGATCCAATTATGATTACTATTGTTGGCAAGGAAAATGGTGTTACAGGTGCTGCTTTTGCAACTATCATTTCTCAGTTTGTTCAGGCATGCATCACTCTTTACTATTTCTTAAATAAGAGTGAGCAGATTAAGATTGGCAAGATTGGTGTAAATTCTTCAATGGTTAAGCCAGTACTTAGCGTAGGTGTTTCTGCAATGATGATGCAGGTGCTTCAGATGGTACAGCAGACTATTATGTACAACACTGTAGAGTCATTTGGTGGTAGCAGTTGGCAGACAATCCTTGGTGCTTCACTTAGCTTGCAGGCATTTGCATTTATTCCTCTTTGGGGAATCAGCCAGGGCTTCCAGCCAGCTATCGGAACCAACTATGGTGCTAAGAAATATGACAGAATGGTAGGCTTTAACAAGGCATTTATGATTGCGGCTACAATTATTGCAGCAGTATTCTACATCCCAATTATGTGCTTCCCTGACAAGATGCTTTCAATGTTTATCAAGGATGCAAGCGACGTTGTAGTTATGGGTGCGCCAATGCTTAGAATTCTTTTCGCCACATATATTTCATACGGTGTTATGATTCTTGCAATCACATTCTTCCAGGCTATTGGAAAGGGAAGTATTGCAGCTATCCTTACACTTCTTCGTCAGGTAGTATTATTCATTCCACTTGTAATATTACTTCCACGAATCAAGGCATTGGGCGTAGGCGGTGTATTCTTTGCACAGACATTTACTGATATTGTTGTAATGGTAATGGTAGTAATCTTTATGACAAGCGCATTTGCTAAAATCAGAAAAGAACTATCAGAGACTACAAATCCACATATCGAAAATGCTACAGAAACAGCTTCTGCAAAAGTAGAGAAGATGGAAGGTTAATAAAAAAAATATATAATCCATTATTTAATTATAGAAATAGAACAGTCTTCATATTATTAAGCATATGGAGAAAATCAAATTATCTATTTGTATAATGAAAGGAATTAAAAAATGGATTTACCAGGATTTGAAAAATTTATACGGGAAAACAATTATGATCAAATTAGACTGAGTGAGAAGTTAAATATACAGCAGAGAGCATTGATAGATCAGGTTAATATAACAAGCGAGAGAATAAAAAATAATTTTAGAGAGATTGTGCTAGCTGTAAACTCATTTATAAATGAAAAGGGTGATTTCCTAAGAATTCAAAACGTTAAATATATCAATATTCCAATTGATATATCTAAGCGCAGCGGGGTTACAATTAAAATAGATTTTGATAATAAAAGAGCATATATAAAAGAAAGCCCAGCAGGTGAGGAAAAATATCCGATAGAAGATTTTGAAATTTATATAAGTAAACTAAAAGAGAAAACCATTCAGTCTATAAATAAAGAAAATGATCCTGAACTAGAGGAGTGTTTGTATTCCTTATCTAGCCTAGAAAGATTATCATTAACGAGTTTATCCCAAAAAATGGATAGAATACTTATAGGTAGTTTAAAAAAAGAAACCGAGAGGATGGATAAGAAACAAACACGCTTCCTCTTTTTATCAAAATCAAAGGAGATTATTGGCAAAAAAGAAACTGAAATAGAAAAAGATAGTCAAGAATTTGAAGATTTTGAGAGATAAAAGATAAGACAGGTAATGCTGTCTTTCTTTTTTTCGAAAGAATTAGTAATATACATAATAACAGAATTCAGAATATAGGAATTAAGTTATGTACAATATCTTATTGGCGAATAGAAATGACAAAATTTGTAATGCAATAAAATTTCATTTGGAGACAAAGCTAGATATAGATTGTATCCGCGTTTTTATAACAGACAATGGAATGGATTTGATGAAAATGAGCCATAATATCAGTAGTATTATGGCGGTAATAACTGATGTTTATTTGTTTGATGTTAGTGGAATTTCAGTAGCATCAACTATACATAAACATTATCCAGATATCCCTATACTATTTGTTTCAGAAGAAGCACAAGAAGATGATGCTGTGTTATCTAAATTATACACACAAGAAGAAAAGCAATATCTATATTGCAAAAAAGATGTTTTGACTAGAGAAATTGCCTTTATCATTGGAGCAGTTGATTTTTTCACGTACCATAGTAATAACGTAAATACGGAATTCTTAACGGAATTAGTTTACAGAATTAAAAATGCCACAAAAGAAAAAAGAAATGTGCTGAATGATAAGCGAATTATTATAGATTCAAAAGAAGAATACACTGAGGGTCATGTATTTTTAAATAATAAAGCGAGGAGAGTTTTTGTATCTGGTAATGAAGTAATTTTGTCAGATAAAGAATATAAGATTCTATACTATTTCATTGTTAATAAAAATATTATCCTTTCTCGGCAACAAATACTTGAGAAAATTTGGGGTGCATCTTATACTAAAACCCCGAAAATAGTGGATATCTATGTAAATAACCTCCGTAAAAAACTTGGAATTTCAGGTAACTATATTAATACAATCTATAAGATAGGATATAAATTTTCGGTTCAATAATTTCCAAGATTTATAATTAAATAAATTACTAAAAGCCAGCAGAAAAGGCTACTTTAAAGTAACCTTTCTAGTTGGCATTTAGTAACTGTTGTTATTTACGTTATTTGGATTAATTCGCTGATTATACTGTATCTAAGTATTCTTCAGGAACAAATAAAATTAAATCTCTTTCATTTTCCACCGAGAAAATATCATAGCAATCACTTCTAAAAAATAAATTACAAGGGGTTACGGTACACAAAGTTCCTTGTTTTATTTCAGCTCGTGGAGCGGTAATATCACAAATAGCTTTTACTAGCTGTCCGTCTTTGAACTTATTCTCTTTTGCTAATCTAAAAAGTCTAAACATGTCCTGGCTACCTCTCATTTAGCGTATATACAAGATCTTTTTATTTCAAAATATTACTATCTAAAATTGAAAAATCTACTTGTTGAAAAAACAATCTTTCCAAATATATCATCTGAAACTATGCCACCACATACCCTAGAGTCAACAGAATAATTTCTATTATCTCCAGCTAAAAAATATTGATTGTCTTCTAATGTATAAATTATTCCCTCAACGTAACCTTCTTTAGAGGGGTCATAATAAACATATTCTTCGTCGGTTGCAGCCCCGTTTATATAAAGTGTTCCGTCATGAAAATAGATGGTATCACCAGGAAGTCCAATAACTCGTCTAATAATATATGCATCAGAAGTATCAAGAGGTGATTTATATGTAACTATATCTCCGTATGTATAAGAATTACTCCTCATGGCTATTAGCTTTTCACCTTTATTAAAGGTCGGATACATTTCATTTGAGGCAGTAACGCCCTTAAAAGAAGTAAAACTAATGAAAAAGACAATAATGCTAAAGGCAGTAATAAATACACGGAAAGCTCGGATGGATAATAAGGCTTTTATTGATTGGTTTATTTCTTTAATACAATTACGCACCAGTTTTTACCTCTCTTAGCATAGAAGTCCCTACATAATAAAATTTTTAGAGATCTTCACGATGGATTAGCAATACGAATTATGTTGCTCATGTAAAAATAATGTCTTAATAAAATTTTTTAGTGAGATTTTTTGAGAGAATTTTAAAAATTTGAATAGAAAAATATGCGGTTTTCTTTTTTTCTTCCATTATTTAATTATCAAGATAATATATGTGATAAAAATGAAAAAGATTATAACAAAAGGAGAAAACACATGAGAAAAATTAAACATCAAATTTTAAGCATATTAGCTGCTTGCTTTTTATTTTATTCTATGGGAATAACAGGTTATGCATATAATTATGAGGACTATGACCGAATAGAAGATGATGGAACTATTTTAGTAGATAGGAAAGAGCATCCAAATGTAACTTGTCAGGTAAGCTTGACTGTATTATATCCACAGAAACTATTTCAGGAAGGTACATTTTCGTGGTTTTTTACAGCAGAAAATGTAGATGTGCCTGAGGGATATAGTTTTGGGCCAAATAATCTAAGCGAATTTTGTTATCAGAATCGTTGGGAGAATGCAAAAAGATTAGATAAAAATATAGGTACTGGAACACTATTACATTACACATTCTTTATTGAACCGGGCACCTATAATTTTAGTACCAATAGTTATTTAAATTTTGCCGTATTAACTCCAGATTTGGAATATCCAGGCAGAGTAGAAGGAGCCACAGAGGAAGAGTTTGAAGCGAATAAAGTCAGGTATCCTGTGACAGTAACAGAGTCGACTCATAGTATTAAGCTATATGCTATTTTCGCGACAAATACCCAATTTGTCGAAGAAAATGTTCAAGAATTTGCAGAATATGCAAAGGAAATATCCGGAAATAACAATGACGAGCAATTAGATGACGTTACTATTGAAAGCAATAGTTCTTTGGGTGATAAAGACGATACTGATTCCAATAGAGATTATGTGATAGATAGTGTTAGATATGAAGAAAATACAAACGAAAATTATACTAAAGAAACAGACAAAAAAAGCCTCCCTATAGTCCCATTAATCGGAATTGTAGCTTTAGTAGGAGTAACAATCTTTATTAAAAAGAAACTATAGAGTATTTGATGCAATTTGAATATTTAATAGTAGGAGGAGAATTATGGATGCAGCAGCGTCTGTTCCTAATACAGATGAGACTATTTATATGAATCAGCAAAAATATAGTGCAGTTGACACCTTCATTCATTCAATGAATTTTTCTGAAAATGATACACCTCATGTTAAAGCCATATCTGGAGAAAATGTAAAACATTCTGAAGATTGTAGCGATGAACTTTTAAACATGATTCAGAAAGTGAATGAGCAGAATCATGCTCCAATTAAAAAAGAACAGGAAGAAATAGAAAAGCTAAAACAAATAGATCAACTTGCTAGAGAAGATATTATCCGACAAAGAAATCTTGAAATAGCAAAACAAAGAGCAGCGGAAGAGGCTAGTATAAGAGAGGAAAAACAAAATGAATCCTTAGAGGAATTCAGGCAACTTAGAAATTTTGTAGATTTATACCTGCCGGAGATAACTGATGATAATCCGATTGATGACGATGAGGATACAGAAATAGAGCAGCCAATTGAAATGGTTCATGAGTCTATAATTGATTGGAAATATGAAGCAACCCATGACACGTTAACAGGATTATTGAATAAAATAGCCTACGATGAAGATATTTTGTCGTTTAATCTTGAAAAAGGAATACTTGTCTATTATGATATCAATAACCTAAAACTCACAAATGATATCTTGGGGCATGACGCAGGGAACAAACTTATTACAACAGTAGCAAGTGAGATTAATCGTCAATTCAATAATCAATCTTATCGAATAGACGGGGGCAATTTTATCGTTATAACTGAAGGCGAAAAAAAAGACGTTGAAAATAAGATTTCTCTTATTACAAAAGCCCTTATTTTACATACAAAGAAAGATAATAACAGTATTATCTATTCTGCGTCTAAAGGTGTAGCTTTTGCTAATGGAAAGAAAGATTTAATAGAGCTAAAAAAAGAAGCCAATCAGCTTCTGGATAATGATAAGAAGAGGTATAAAGATTCTGTAAGAAAAACTGAGCCTAAAAAGAAAGATTTGAAGGAGATAAGTAGTGATGAGTCTAGATGGAAAGAGCTTGCCTTCAAAGACAGAAGGACTGGTTGCTATAACAAAACAGCTCTTGATTTTAAGAAGATAACAAAACTAGACAGTCTCACGCTTATTTCTCTTGAAAATAATAAGGAACTCAAAATGAGTCAGCTAGAAGAAAAAACAGCGTTGCTTTCCGAATTGCTTCTGAAATCTTTTGATAGAGAAGCGGTGTTCTATATAGAACAAGGACGATTTTTGGTAATTAATGCTCCGAATCAGGACTTGGAATCTTTCAAAATAAAGGCCAACACAATATCGTTAGCTGTTAATTATAGTCAGGATACAAATTTTACAGAGATTGATGAAGCAATAGATGTCCTTGAGAAAGCAATAAGCAAGGAACCGCAAAAGAATCTTTCATATGACGAACGTCTATCTTCGGCCCAAAGAAGACTTAAAGCTAATGTTAAAGATAAACACGAACCAATTGAAGCAGAGGATTTTGAAGATATTCAGCATCAAATTAGAAGGCGTAGAGGTGACATAATCGCAATTTTTATGACATCTTCTGATTTCAATCATTTGTTTATTTTTGCAGATGCAGAAGAGTTCTTAGAAATGCTATATGAGCTTGATGGAGAAATTGATTTTTCATACATCTATGCAATGTATCAAGGTGGAGCCTTGTATTATGGGGCAGATAAATATTCAAAAGAGGTAACAGATCTTTTCCAGACCATTGCAGATGGTATTCCCTTGGATCAAGAAATTAGCGAAAAGGATATTCAGATGATAGAAGGAATTAATACATTTGAACATGTATACATCAGATAAAGGAAATAAACACGATGGACAAAAGTAAAGAGCAAGAATATCTAAATCAAGTAGAAGAAAATAAGAATAAATTTTTAAAAGATAATAACCTTAAGACAAAAATGCTTCTTACTCAGGCAACCAATGTTGTATTAACAGGCCGTCTTTTAACAAAAGCTGTCGAAGATGAAAAAACTAACGAAAAGCTAACAACAAATGTTGCTACAAAAGAAGGCATTAAATTAAATCAAGCTGATTATGATTTATTGGTACATATCTTTAGAACAATAGTTACAGATGTATGTAAACTTACTCCCGAGATGCTTGATGCTCTTTGGTCAACAAAGTTACTTGCCACTATGCAGCTTAATTCTATCGCTTCAAAAATTTGTTCCGAAACATCAGAGTATAACTTAAAGATTTGTCTGTTCGATAAGAAAAAAGTTTGTTTAAAAGAGGCTTTTCCAGAATATTATGAAGAAACATATGGAAATACATATGATATAAGAGATGTACTTGATGCGGAAGATAGTGTTTTAAGAAATATCAATCTTTATGGAAAGATTAAAAAGAGTACCAAAGGTTCTTATCACACTCCAAGTAAAGGGAAAGTGGTTGATGAACTTATAGCAGAAGCACTTGAAACTTTTTTCGATTTGGAAGGAATTCATACTGTAGAAGAAAAACTTCGAGTATGTGCGGAAGCCAAGAAAAACGGACTTAAATCCCTTGGAGTTTATAAGATTTTGGCAAATAGGGGTATTCATAATAAGTCATTCCTTGATTTTTACTTCAAGAATAATCTTTCTAGATCCCAGCAATTTGAATATGTTCGTTTATATGCTGAATTTAGAAAAAAATACCAAAAGAAGCCAGATAAGGTTACTGAGTTTTTAAATACATTTATTAAAGGAATAGATGAGGCTTCTAAAACTGAATCAATGGACATAGCAATGTAATATACAAAGAGAATCTTTAACAGGGTTCTCTTTTTTTGCAATAAAATAGAGCCTAGTATATTGAGGTAACTCATCAAATTACTAAGCTCTATGTAATATCATTTATCTATGCAACAATGCCGCATCTTCTCTAGACATTTCAAATCCTTCGGATCCAAAGAAAAATTCAACCTCTTTTTGATAAAAATCATTAGGCACATGATTTGGGCCGCCTAAGAAACTATTAACAAATGTAAAGTAGAATGCTTTTTCTTCTTCAATATTTTCACCGTTTCGTTCTAGAAGACTATTAAGTCGTTGTTTAGATTCTTCCTCTTCCTGACTAATATAGTATTCCTCGGGAGACATCAGTGTTCTATTATTACTTGTATCACATGAGATATGACTTAAGTTATCATCGTCTATATCGTAATTGTATTGTTCATCAAGCCTTACAATATCATTTTTTTTGTAAAATTCTAATGCTTTCTTGCTTTTTGAATTATAACCTGCGACTGAGAATTCTACGAGTCTATATAAATCTCTACAATGTGCTTTGATATATCTGTCAAAATAAACACCTCTAGTATAATCCCAAGTCGAAATCTTATCCTTGAAGAATGTATATGAGATACTATATAGCTCATCAAGTGCATCTGGAAGTCGACTAGAAGAAATTATGTTATTGCGATTACATTCTTCGCGCAACCCTTGCTCTAAAGTAGCTTTCATAAGTGTGTATGCAAGGACTGGTGAAAAAATATGATCTTTATGTACTTCTCTTTCAAAAGCAACCAAATTTGTAAAATTCTGCCATGAATATTTACTGGCAACTTTTTGAAATTCACGGTTGAGCTCAAGATAAACACGCTGACCGTCTTTCATGTCAATTCCATTAACATTTTGTGTTTCTCCCATTTAATCCTCCTAATAAAAAATCTATAAAAATTAACTGCTATCAAATAATGGTTAGAAATTATTTTTTACATGAAAAAAAATAAATAATGTGGAAAAAATATTTATAAAATTATAAAAAATACATAAAAATACAATTTTTAAAGTGATATAACGCTGCAATGATAAATTTAACACAAGAAAATAAAAGTAATTTGATGGTTATGTGAATTTTTGGAAAAAATGAATAATAATTCAAAACCATAAATAGACGTTGAAGATAATTAGGAAAAATATTATCTATAAAATTTATATGAAAAAATAAATTTAAGACCATTATTTATATGAATCTAAAATTCAAGGAGAAGATTAATTAGATTATGAACAGACATAAAATAGAAGAAAGGTGATTTTATAAAGCATGAAAAAGAAAATATTTGCGACTTTTTTAGCGGCAATATGTACTATACCATTGACGGCATGTTCACTTGGTAAACTCACGGCTCAAGCGACAGATTTTGTTGGCTCAGTTACTGGCAATTCAAAAGAAAGTGAGGATTTACAGGCCGACGAGAATGCTTCGACAGGAGTAGATATTAATTCTCTAGAATCAGATGAATTTTATGTACTTCATAATGGAGTATATTATCCAGCGTGGGGGGCTAATGCTAATTACGAACAGAAAGAAGAACCAAGTGATTATGTTCCAGCAGACCCTTCCACTAGACAATTGTATTATTCAGAAGAAGAGGAAAAGAATATCCCTACTCTTTATTTAGAAAAGGGAGATAAGCTAATTTATTACAAGGATACGGATGCAGTTGATTACATTACATTCGAACGTTATCAAGACCTAGGTTATACAGTTCCTATATACAATATCCATGCTACAACAGGAGATACTCGCTATTACATTGATTTGGATGAAGAGATGGGATGCATTTTACCAGGTTCATCTTTAGAAAATATTGAGAAGGATGTGATTGAGGGGCAGAATATTACGCTTTCAAATATAGGGCGATTAGATATAACAAAAGATATTATTCGTTCGAGCATTGAACTTGAAGGTACTGATTCTACCGGCAGTGCGTATGAAGAAATTGATCTTAAGTCAAAGATTCTCAAAGGATGCGTTAAAGACGAAACCTATGACTTAGAAGTCTATGATGGTACAAATTATCTTCATTATTTAGCGACATGTAACATGCATGCATTTGAGCAGTTTGAAATATATAAATCTACAGACGTAACACCGCTTAGAGCAAGTGCTTGGGAAGTTGATATCCCAGATTATTTTGTAACAGGGTATTATAGGCTCTTTGCTAAGTGTATTGGATCTTCTTCATACACAGGACTTGTTAGAATTGTTGTCGGAATGGATTCATACGATAATGATGATGCTGAATCATTTAATAAACCACTATTAATTCTTGATGACGGGCATCGTGATATTGCAAAAGGTGCATATTCTGAAACTGAGGATTTAAATTCATGGTCATCCACAACAGCAGCACAAGAAAGTCTAGGCTATATAACAGATGAAGATACTGTAGATAAAACGCAGGTTGCAACAAATCAAAGTACATTAAAAGAAGTATCTATGCAAACGTATAATTTAACACTAATGGAAAATGAGAATTGCACAATTAAAATTAATCCTTCCGAAATTGATGCTTCAGGTGACGTTTATCTTCTTGTGGAAGACACTGTCAAACAATTAACCTACGACCGTATATATAATACATACACTCTTGATATAAAAGGAGATGGGAAATGTTACACCCTTGTTGTAGCAGGATTGTGGCACACATATGATATTAACCTTACAAACATTAAATCCACACCGGACAGTGAATCACTATCAGTATTCCCTTCATATTTACAAGATTTTCCTAGTCTTGATGAAGTAGAGAGCGAAGATAATGAAGAAGATAATGATAATGAAGAAGATAATGAAGAAATTGAAAATAATGAAGAAACATATCCTAATGAACAATAGGACTGGAGCATTTATTAATTAAGGAGAAAGTAAAATGGCAAGTACAATTGGAACAAATATTGTTGTTGATGAAAAAGAGATACTTAGTTTTATTCAAGGCGTGTTAAATGAATTAGAAAAGTTTCAAGATAATCAAGGACTATCAAAAGCGCAATATAATTTAAAAGAGTTATACAAGGCTGTTCGTGAGGGCGAATCGTTACTATCCAATATTTTTTATGCAAATGATGCAAAAGCTATTATGAGAATTCTTGATGCTAAGAATACTCCATATATTATTCTTCCATGCTTGATGAGAGAACAGGAAATGCTATCGATAGCTATAAGAGGAAGAGATAAAGAAATATTTCTTGCGGCACAGGATAGTGTCTTTATTCAAAATGGAAGAATCTATAGAGAATTAGATTTTAATGTTATGATTCGTGACATTAAAAATGAGCCTATTTTTAAAGGTCAACGTACTCCTATATTTGAATTTAAGAATTCTGTAACAAGAGCAATCTTTACGGCAGAATTGGCAAAGAATGACGTGCCTTATGGATTAGATGATAAGTCTGGTAAGGTGATTGTTTATCCAAATCAAGCATATAAAGAAAACAAAAAGGATCTTGTTACAACAATTGTTAATATGGCGGCTAAATATACTATCTTTGCAGCGTCAACAATCTATAGGAAATATCAGGAGTTAGTTGCAAATACAAATAATGAGACTCTTCAGGAGTTTATTAATCGTGCTCAACAGGGATTGGATGCCAAGATAGAGAATATGTCAGGAAGCAAAGCAATCTTATATGATTGTGATACAGATAGGTTTGCTTTTGAAAATAGAAAAATAACACCACCTATTCTTTCAACTATTCCAGTTACTTCTGATATGAGTCGGACACAAAAATTTACAATGCTTTCGAAATATACTTCGGAAGTATTAAGGGGAGAGGATAAACCTATTCTTACTTCGGATGCTTCTTATTCTAGAAGAGCAATTTCTGCTAATCAGGAGGTTAACTCTTTTATGAGAAAAGAGAAAGCACTTAATAAAGCTTTGTCAGAGATAAGAATGAAGGCAGGAAAGTATGTAAGGAACAACGATAAGTTGGTTACACCAGACAAGAAGTGTATGGCGGAGATAGAGTTTATTATTAGAGAATTAAAAACCAATGGACTCCCGGGATATTCAGATAAATTTGTTCATGTATTATGTCAGAATCTCGACGGCTCTATTAAAAATGGCACACGGGATATTGGATTTGAATTTGTCAGTGCCAAAGGACTTGATAACTATATTGTCAACGACGCTATTACAATTGAGAAGGAAACTGAGATTGAAAAAGAAGGAATTAACTCTTACGTATATTAAACTACGCATTAATGCGCCATTTCTATGATTTTTTCTAGTGACAAATGGTATAATGTTCAAATCCAATATTGGAAAAAATTAATGCATGGAGAATTATTATGGGAAATATTTTTAAAAGAAAATCAAAATTAAATGAAAGACAGCTCGAGATACTTCGGTCTAAAGATTTACCAACAGAATGGAAGCAGCTTACCACCATCCAACGTCAGTCTATTGTAGCTATAGAGGAAATGCTTGAATATGTGGAGAAAAAATACGAGAAGCCATTTTGTTATGCGGGATATAGGCGTAGAAATCCTCTTTTTATGGACGAAGAATCATTACTTTGTTATGCGCAGGGGGATGATCCTGATATAGATTGTTTTACAGTAAAGCGCGAAAAGATTGGTTTTAGAGACGGTTATGCTTGGGTTACGCAAACTCGTGTTGTACAAAAAGAAATGGAAGAAAAGCTTGCTGGAATCCTTGAAGGTCAGAAGTACAAGATGTTTGTTGAATTGACTGGAGTTTCTGACGAGGGTGAGGTCAAGTGCTTTCATATATACATATACCTTGAAAATACTGATCTGTCAGTGACGGAGCAATTAATGGACAAGGTTATATTGACTATCACGGGTGATTCTCGAGTACATAATATTAATATGTATTGTTTTGGAGAATCAATTGTGGATAAGATAACCGCTAAGGAACACAATAGATGTTTTGACTTGGATGATATTGTTATTCATTACATGAGTCATGAGAAGGATAGAGAAAAAGGCATTGGTTGGACAAAAAGATGACAGATGAAAAATTAGCATTACTAGAGCATATAACATACATAGATGAGAATGTTTTAAAAGCGGCAGGAATTGAGGATAAATTATTAAAACTTGCTCATAATAATACTATTGAATATGCTTTGAAATCTTTCGATGACAAAGCCCTTAACAACCTTCGCAACTATATCAATCTTGAAAATGAAGAAAAGAAAAACATTGTTGATGGCGCTTTAATTAGTGGTAAAGATTGGGCGAACATTATAGAAACAATCAGTAATGATGATGAACTAAAGAAGCTTGTTGTAATTGATTCTGAGCAAATAACTACGAAGAACGAAGAGCAATATAATCTTCAAATTTGTTATCAAGACCCAGTTTCTAAGCAAGGAATAATTACCTACAAAGGGACTACGGGATATGACGAGTGGGACGACAACGTTAAAGCAATTTATCTAAAAGATACTCCTTGCCAGGATAATGCCTTAAAGTTTTTTCAGAGGAATGAGAAGTCATTTGATGATATAGTGGTTGTAGGACATTCCAAGGGCGCAAATAAAGCCATGTACACAACTATAGTCTCAGACTCAGACAAAATATCCAAGTGTGTAGCAATGGATGGTCAAGGATTTTCTAATGAATTCCTAGAAGGTTATAAATCACAAATAGATAAACATGGTAGCAAGATTACAAACTATTCGGTAGATAGAGATTACGTGCATGTGTTAATGAAGCAAATTCCGAATGCTGAGCAAAAGTATTGTGAAGCCTTTGGAATACAAAGTGGAGCACAGTTTCATAGTCCATTTGCAATGTTTAAATCTAGTGATGGAAAAATGGAGCTAATTGGTTCCGACAAGAGCCCAGTATTCGTAAATACGAATGAGAATAGAAACATTGCTTTATTACGTAAATTTACGACACATTTGATGGATGAAAGAGAAACTAAAGATGTACAAAAAATTGCTAACTATTTGGGACCTATTGCAGGAGAATTAATAGGGAATGAAAGCAAATTAGACGCGAAGCATAAGGCTAAAGCTGGTAATCTTATAAAGATAATGATACTCATAGAGTTTATACAGTTTAGTATATCAGAGAATGTGAAACTGAAAGACTGGTGGGGACTGATACAGACTCTTAGATTAAAAGATACAGGTAAAGACAACACCGAAAGTAGAGACAATCAACAGACAGTCTACAACGTAAAAACGGATGAAAATGTTATTGAATATCCAACACTAGAATCGCAAGATTCATTAAAATCAAAAATGATAAGTACGGAACTACGAAATCCGTATGAAAAAAAATATATGTTCAAATCCCATAAACCGGAGGCGGAGACTATTAATCAG
>NZ_FMUY01000031.1:0-5293 GCF_900101325.1 Pseudobutyrivibrio sp. AR14 | reverse complement strand
TCATTGATTACAACCTTATCCTTTGAAGGTGTAACCATTGCACTTGTAAGATCTGTAGCGATTTCTGCCTCAACCTTCTCATAAGGATTGATTGTTTCGCCTACTGGTGGCTCTACTACAGGTGGCTCCTCTACAGTACCTGATGTCTTTGCTACCCATGAATCAAGTGTAACGCCTGATCCACCTGCTACTACAAAGTAAACATCATGTGTTCCTGTAACTGTAGAAAGTGCCTTAGCTGTCTTAGTAGTAATTGTACTATTCTGATCTAATCTAAATGCTGCAACCTTGTCGCCTGTAGCTGAGTCAAGTCTGACCTCAAGCATTGCTGCTGCGGTTGCAGAAACATTTGCATCAAATGACTCTACGCCCTGAGCGAAGTTTACATTCTTATATGCAACATATGAATTAGCCTGTGTAAGACTTACAGCATCCTTCTTAGGAGTAACTCTTGCATTACTCATATCAGTTGCTGCTGCGCTTTCAGCCTCAACTGCGCTGTATGGATTTACTGTATCGCCTACTGGTGGCTCCACTACAGGTGGCTCCTCAACTGGTGGCTGCTCTACTCCACCTTCGGCAGCAACTGCCTGCCATCCATCAAGTGTTACCGAACCGCCCTGTGCCACAAAGTATACATTGTGTGAGCCTGTGATATTTGATGAAACATTGATTGCAGTTGCATTGGTAATATTTGTACCAACTGCTGCTGTTCCTATTGGAGCATCTGCATCGTCAATGTATACGTTCAGCTTAACCATTGGCTTTGAAGACTGAGCATATACGTTGATACTTGAAACGCCCTGAGAGAAGTTAACGTTCTGTACAAGAACCTTACCATTCTCATTGATTACTACTTTATCCTTTGATGGTACAACCATCGCATTTGTAAGTTCATCTGAAGTAGCATTCTCTGCCTCAACCTTCTCATAAGGGTTGATTGCACCTTGTTCTGATGATGGTGGCTGCACCGGTGGAGTATCTGGCTCTTCCGGTGTATCTGGTGTCTCAGGCTCCTGTGTCTCACCTGGCACTGCTTTCCAGCTATCTACAGCACAATTACCTACTTTATTTTCGAAAGTAAAGTAATCTGTATCAGCCAGATTAGTCACATCTGCCGAGAATTCCTTATATCCATCTGTAGCTGAGTATCTGATAGTTCCTACCGTTTCACCATTTTCATCCCCTTTATGGATGACAATGATTCCAGGTCCGTCAGCCTTTAACTTAACGCTGATTTTTGAAACTCCCTTTGAGAAATTTACGGTCCTCATGGAAAAATAATTTCCGTTTTCAAGACTTACAGCGGTTGTTACCCCATCTTCTTCAGTAAAAACATCTTTTACATTCCTTGTAAAATCAAGCTCAGCCTCTACTGTACCATAAGGAACAATCTGCGGTGCTGCATGAGCTTTCAAGCTTGGCGCAAGCACAGTCGTTGCTGTCACAAGCAACCCTAACGCGATTGATGTTTTTCGTTTCATTATTCTTTTTTCACCCCCGATTCCAGAAATTTGTCCTTTATTTCTTTCTTAAACGTTTAAGCTTATTTTATTTTAACAGTTTCGTATTTTTGTCTACAATGCGTAAATTTTAACAAAGATGTTAGGTCCAAACAGTACTCATTAAACAAAGATTTCAGATTTTTGACATAAAATATGATTATTATTCAGTCTTTTTAACTCTTCTTTAATTTTTTCTTACACTATAATCACTCAGTTTTTTCACTACACACAATACACATTCTGTGTATTTACGGGGTTTGTAGGGAGAATATTATTTGAAAATTTTTTTCATCTCCCCAAAATCCATTTTGTAATATTTTTATCGCTTTACTGAAATACATTTGACATATTCGTATTTTTTTTGGTAGGGTATTCCCAATGTTACATGTAACAATTTCTACTACTTGGAAAACATTACTTGAATAAAGGAGGTATTGTTTTGAAAAACAAACTTACTACGAGATTTTTAGTATCTGCTTTTACAGCAGCTACTCTCCTATTATCATCAGCTGGTACAGTCGAAGCTGCCGGGGGTGAGGTTGTAGATTTTTCTATTGTACAAAAGCGTTGTTCATACGACTCTACTTATGGCAAAAACAATAGTGACGAGAATTTAACAGGAAAGACCGTTATCATTTCAACAAACGATGTACATGGCGCCATCAAAGACTTCGCCTATGTGGCTGGTCTAAAAAATAAAATGGAAGAACGTGGAGCTTCAGTTATTCTTGTAGATTCAGGAGATTTCAGTACAGACAAACCAGAAATACAGTATTACGATAGTAAAAGTGACGATGCAAAGGAAAGTACAGATAAGTCAAAAGGAATTGCTGCTGTAAAAATAATGAATGCAGTCGGTTATGACTATGCATGCCTTGGCAATCATGAATTTGAACACAAAAAGGATGCACTTGACAACATTATCAACGCTGCTAATTTCACATTTGTAGATGCAAATATAAATGGTCTTACAGACGATAAGGTTCAAGCTTATGCCATTACAGATAGCTCAAAAACACCTGTAAAAATAGGATTCTTCGGATTACTTACTCCAGAAAGTGGTAATTGGTATGATAGATGTGGATATTCTGTAAATCCCACCGAATTACATAGCAAAGCCAGCGAAACAGCCAACGCGGTAGCTGGAGACGGCGCAGAGGTAATTATCGCTTTAACTCACTTAGGAGTTGAAAATGACATTCTTAAACATCAGGCGGGATTCGAATTTGATAGAGACGAATATGGCAATAAAATATATGACAAGGTTTATGCAAATGGAACCAGAAGTGTAGACCTTTTTGCCTTCACTGGCGAAGATGATGGTGTACATAAAATTGACCTGATGCTTGACGGACATTCTCACACAACTATGTCCGACATCAATCAGGATAAATACCCAGGATGCTATATTCAGTCTCAGGGAATTCAGCTTCAGAATATCGGCGTCACTGTAATTGATAATGACACTAAAAAAATCACTAACAGATATCTCATCTCTGAGGAATACTATTATCAGATTGGAAAGGATCCAAAGATTGAAGCCTACATTGAAAAAGTTATAGAAGCGGTTCAAGATGGTAAAGTTATCCCAGATTACAATGCTGACGATTATGAAGAATCTGCCACTACAACAGACGATGCAACAGTCGATGCAGCAGATGAAACTACAGACGCTACAGTAGACGATACTGCAGACACTACTGTAGATGACACTACAGATACTACTGTGGATGATACTACAGATACTACTGTTGACGATACTTCTGTCGATACAGTTGATGATACTACCGGCGATACTACAGATGGTGCATCAGCGAATACATCCGGCGATTCAAGCGACAACCCTGGCCACGGCGGCGGTCATCACAACCACCACAACCACCATCACCGTTATGGTCATAGAGCTGCCTAATCTTTATACTCTTCCAAATATAAATTTATAAAATCCTTACAAAAATAGCTGCTGCTCAGTTTCCTGAACAGCAGCTATTTTATATTCTCTCTTCTAAAAACTTCTCGGCAAAAGCCCTCTGCCCATCCATTGTAAAATGGACCCCATCATATGTCATAGGAATGTTCCAGACTGCTGCATCTATGGCCTCCACGCCATACTGCTCTGCCAACTTTAAAAAAATCTGGTTCATCTCAATGCTTGCCTCCCTGTACCTCATAAGGTCTGGGTCATCTGCCTCTATATATGGAGGGGTAATCATGATGAATCTGCCCTTGAAGTTCTCCTTAACATATTTAAGAATCCTCTCCATTTTCTCTGCAGTCTTTTTTGCATCAGGCATATACGTCAGCAATATGTCATTGGTGCCAAGCATCATTACCACAGTATCCTCTTCACTCAGCCCACTTAGCATGCTTGTAAAATACCCGCCTCTCACATCCGGCAGCTGACGGCCATTCATGCCGTCCTCCACCACCTGATAGGATTCTGATAGGGCGTTACTTACGATGGTAGCCCACCTTGCCTCAGCAGGATATCTTCCAGTGGCAAATCCTCTAGGATCAAAGCCGTATGTATTTGAATCTCCAAATAAAATTAACTTTCTCATATTTTCCCCTTGCATAGGTTCCTGGGAAGCCCTTCTCCTAGGCTATCTGTCCCAGCTTTTCTTTTTATCCTCTTCTGTAATCTGACGAATCACTTTACAAGGATTTCCCACAGCCACACTGTCTGATGGAATATCACTTACTACAATACTGCCCCCGCCGATTACTACATTGCTTCCAATGGTGACCCCTGGCATCACCTGCACACCAGCGCCTATCCAAACATTGTCACCTACCACTATAGGATACGCATACTCCAGCCCCTGATTTCTCCTCTCGAAATCTATTGGATGGCCAGATGTATGGAACCCACATGATGGAGCAATAAACACATCATTGCCAAATGTCACACCACCTGCATCCAGAATAACCAACCCATGGTTCGCATAGAAATTTTCTCCCACTGAGATTCTATATCCATAGTCACACCAGAAATCAGGCTCGATGTGCACATTTTCACCTGTCTTGCCAAGTATTGTCTTTATAAACTCATGGCGCTTATCCAGCTCTTCTATAGGAAGACTATTATATTTCTGACACAAGCTCTTGCACTTTACACGCTCCGCCTCCAGCTCCTTGTCATAATTTGCATCATATAGCTTCTGGCATTCCATTTTTTCTTTTTCTGTCATCTTAACCCCCGCATTTTCCCATTCTTTTTCTCGCCGCCTTAATTCTATGGCGCTACTATTGCAGTGCCGCCTTAATTCTGTGGTGCTACTATTGCAGTGCCGCCTCACCCTAGCGCCTCTAGCATTACTATACCACTGTAGGTTCTATTTATTCCACTTTCTAGTGGTACATTTCCTATTCTTTACCACTAGCATCTCTAAATATCTCGATTCCTAGTGGTAATGGACAAAAAAATTACCACTACACTTCCTGATTTCGGGGAGTACTAGTGGTAAACCATTCTTAACTATAAAAATATATAAAAACTTTTCATGTTCAATTGTATTTTTCGAACATATGTGCTAAATTATTTATGTGGTTTATCCACACTGAAAGTACCCATGACGAGGTGGAAATCTCCCGAACCATTCTATAAGGTGCTCCACAAAGTGGATGTCACTATGGAAGGGAGGTGACGCATATGTCGGACTATGAAATGTTGATGATTATGCTAACAATATTAGCATTACTCCTTACAGCTTGTGGTTTCTTACTTGCGTTGCTTGACTTTCTCGAAAAGAGAAACAACAAGCGAAAAAAATAATGCCTCTCTCGTC